>JAHYJF010000347.1 GCA_019428955.1 Burkholderiaceae bacterium | reverse complement strand
CCTGGTGGTGCTTGCCCATGTGCTCGAATGCGCCGCTGATCCGCACCAGATCCTGCGCGAAGTGGATCGGGTGTTGCGCCCGGAAGGCCGGCTGGTGGTGATCGGCTTCAACCCCGTCAGCTTCTGGGGCGCGCGCCATCTGGCAGCGCGAACGCTGTCCCGGCCGTGCCCGCCGTGCACCGGCCCGTTCATCGCCGTGCAACGCCTGCGCGACTGGCTGATGTTGCTCAGTTATGCGTTCGAGCGCGGTCGCTACGGTTGCTACCGCCCGCCGTGCCGCACGCAACGCTGGCTCGATCGGTGGGCATTCATGGAAAAGGCCGGTGACCGCTGGTGGCCGATCCTCGGATCGGTATACACGATCTCGGCGGTCAAGCGGGTCCGCGGGATGAGGCTGATCGGACCGGCGTGGAAGAAGCCGGCGGCCGCCAAGGGTGCGGTCCCGGCAGCGTCGCGGTTCAGTCAGATTCCGGCCAGCGGGCGAGAGGCGGAAACGGCCCAGGTGTCTGGGCCGGGAAGCTCCTCAGCGCGCGCCAGCGACGCCGATCAGCGGTAGACGTTATCGCGGGTCAACGGCAGCGGATTGTGGGTGCCGTTCGCGTCCACCAGCGGACGGACCGCCAGGAGCTGATAGATGTTGATCCAGCTGTGCGCGAAAGCGTGCGCACATCCGGCCAGGTACACCCGCCAGATCCGGGCGCGGCGCTCGCCGACCAGCGCGGTGATCTCGTCGAGGCGCTGCTCGAAGGCTTGCGACCACAGTTCCAGCGTCTTGGCGTAGTGGTGGCGCAATGATTCGGCGTCGACCAGTTCCAGCCCGGCCGCCGACAATTCCCTGATGGCGAGCGAAACGTGGGGCAGTTCGCCGTCGGGGAAGACGTAGCGGCCGATGAACTCCCCGGCGCCCAATCCGACGCTGGCGCTCTCCGGATCCTGAGAGGTGATGCCGTGGTTCATCGCCACTCCGCCCGGCTTGAGCAGCTGGTGGATGATCCCGAAGTAATCGCCCAGCTTGCGCAAGCCGACGTGCTCGAACATCCCGACCGACGATATGCGGTCGAACACCGCCTCTCCGGGGACGTCGCGGTAGTCCTGCAGGCGGATTTCAACCTGCTCGGATAGTCCCGCCTCGGCGACCCTCTTGGTGGCCATATGGTGCTGGTTCTCGGAGAGCGTGATGGCGGTGACCCGTACCCCATGATGGCGCGCAGCGTGGATGGCCAGCGCTCCCCAGCCGCATCCTATGTCCAGCATGCTCTGGCCTGGTTCGAGAGCCAGTTTGCGGCAGATGTGTTCCAGCTTCTGGGTTTGCGCGCTCGCCAGGTCCTCGGTGCCGGAACGGAAGTAGGCGCACGAGTAGACCATCGCCGGATCGAGCCACAGCGCGTAGAACTCATTGGAGGCGTCATAGTGGTAGCTGATGGCGCGACGGTCGGTGCTGCGGGTGTGGCGGGCGAGCCAGCTGCCCAGCCGCGCCGAGCGTCCCGGGACGATGTGCTCGCCGGCCAGTGCCTGGGCGATGCGGATCACTTCCTGGATCGGTCCGCGCACGTCGAGGCGCCCTTCGACATAGGCTTCGCCCAGCGTCGCGATTGACGGCCGCAGCAGGTCTCGGGCAGCGGCCGGCACGCGCAGGTCGATCGAGACCACGGGTTGGTCGCCCAGCGCGACCCGGGTGCCATTCCACAGTGCAACCTCGAGCGGCAACGGGTGGTTGGCGCCAAATTCTTCCAGACGGCGGATGATTCTGCTTTCGAACATCTCGGGCAATTCTCCTCAGGTGCGAGGGTAGAATCCCGTGGCAACGGTCGAGCCGCAATTGTTGCGGGCTGGTTCGGTTCGGTGTTGTCGTGCCGCGGGTCCGTGGCCGGCGATTGCTTACTGCCTTAAGAATGTTTGAAATGTTGCGTCAATGACCAACACAATCGAAATCTACACCGATGGAGCCTGCAAGGGAAACCCCGGCCCCGGAGGGTGGGGGGTTTTACTCCGGTCCGGCAGCCACGAGAAGGAGCTTTTCGGTGGCGCCCCCGACACGACCAACAACCGCATGGAGCTGACCGCGGTGATCCGTGCACTGCAGGCGTTGAAGCGGCGCAGCCGGGTGAGTATTCATACTGACTCGCAGTACGTGCAGAAAGGGGTCACCGAATGGCTCGCCGGCTGGAAGGCGAGGGGCTGGCGCACCGCAGCTCGCCAGCCCGTGCGCAACCTCGACCTGTGGCAGGAACTGGAACCTCTGCTTGCCGAGCACGATCTCAGCTGGCACTGGGTCCGTGGCCATTCCGGGCACCCCGAGAACGAGCGCGCCGATCAGCTGGCCAACCTCGGCGTCGAATCAATCGCGCCCGGCGCCGCCGCAGGCTCCTAGTTGCGGCTAACTGGTACGTAACTGGTACAGATTCCGCCTGAAAAGAAAAAGGCCACTCCGAAAAGTGGCCTTTTTCTTGTGCGCCCGGCACGGGCGCACTCTTGGAGGTGCAAGTCCTTCCGCAAGTTGATCACAGCGAGCGAAGCGAAGCGCAACTGCATGAGGGTGACCGAGTGTGGGGAGGAAGCGTGGAGCGAAACTGCGAGCCGATGGACAAGAGCCGGATAGAAGGCGTTGCCGAGCAGGGCGAGCGGGAAAGATTCCGCGAAGCTCTCGTGATCAAGGCGAAGCGGCGTAAATCCGGCGGTTGTGCAGTGAAGGAGTGCGTTCTTACGCGGGGAGATCTCGCCTGATGGCTGAAAGGTCGACGTGGAGACACGGAGCGAGAAGTCAGCCGAGGTCGTAGTAGCTGCCAGTAGGGGGCGAAGGGCCGAACGAGGAGAAGTGTTCAAGGCCATGTCGATGCAGCAAGCAAGGCGTCAGAAGTCCGCGACAGCGGAGCGGGCGGGCGTAGCGCACGGTGAAGCCGGGCGCGATCCTGTCAGCGACGAAGCGCGCCGCCCGCGACATGACACCGAGAGCACAGGGTCAGGACTGCCCGAGACACTGGTGGGGGCAGCACTGACGAGAGAGAACCTGCGGCAAGCGTGGAAACGTGTCAAGGCCAACAAAGGCGCGGGCGGCGTGGACGGTCTGGACATTGAGCAGACCGCCCGTCATCTGGTGACGGCGTGGCCGCGGATACGTGACCAATTACTGCGGGGGACGTACCGGCCCAGTCCGGTACGACGGGTCACGATCCCGAAACCGGACGGTGGCGAGCGCGAGCTGGGCATTCCGACGGTCACGGATCGTCTGATCC
>JAHYJF010000346.1 GCA_019428955.1 Burkholderiaceae bacterium | reverse complement strand
TGTCGATTTCGAAGAAATCAGCTGCGTCGTTCAAGTGGGAAGATCCGCTGTTGCTGGACGCGCAACTGACTGAAGAAGAGCGCATGGTCCGTGACGCCGCCGCGGCGTACTGCCAGGAGAAGCTCCAGCCCCGCGTTCTCGAGGCCTTCCGCAACGAAACCGCCGACCCGACGATCTTCCGTGAAATGGGCAAGATCGGCTTGCTCGGACCGACCATCCCCGAGCAGTACGGTGGCCCCGGGATGAACTATGTCTGCTACGGATTGATCGCTCGCGAAGTCGAGCGCGTCGACTCCGGCTATCGCTCGATGATGAGCGTGCAGAGTTCCCTGGTGATGGTGCCGATCTATGAGTTCGGCACCGAGAAACAGCGCCAGAAGTACCTGCCCAAGCTCGCCACCGGCGAGTGGATCGGCTGCTTCGGACTGACCGAACCCAACCACGGCTCCGACCCGGGTTCGATGGAGACCCGCGCCAAGGTCGTTCCCGGCGGCTACGAACTCACCGGCTCCAAGACCTGGATTTCGAATTCCCCCTTCGCCGACGTGTTCATCGTCTGGGCCAAGTGCGTCGGCGGCGACTTCGACGGCCGCATCAAGGGATTCATCCTCGAGAAGGGCGCCAAAGGCCTGTCGGCCCCGCCGATCCACGGCAAGGTCGGGCTGCGCGCCTCGCTAACCGGCGAGATCGTGATGGATAGCGTTTTCGTTCCCGCCGAGCAGTTGATGCCCGGAGTAGAAGGACTCAAGGGCCCGTTCACCTGCCTGAACTCGGCGCGCTATGGCATCGCCTGGGGGGCGCTCGGCGCGGCCGAGGATTGCTGGCACATCGCCCGCCAGTACGTGCTCGATCGCAAGCAGTTTGGTCGTCCGCTGGCCGCCAACCAGCTGATCCAGAAGAAACTCGCCGACATGCAGACCGAGATCGCGCTGGCGCTGCAAGGCTGCCTGCGCCTGGGCCGGATGAAGGACGAGGGCACGGCCTCGGTCGAGATCACTTCGATCATGAAGCGCAACTCCTGCGGCAAGGCGCTGGACGTCGCCCGGCTGGCGCGCGACATGCTCGGCGGCAACGGCATCAGCGACGAATTTGGTGTTATCCGCCACCTGGTCAACCTGGAAGTCGTCAACACCTATGAGGGCACCCACGACATCCATGCCCTCATTCTGGGACGCGCTCAGACCGGTATCCAGGCGTTCTGCTGAACGCCGCCGGTCCTGGGCGCTAACGGTGACGAGCCAGGCAGGAGCACCAGGCAGCGGCGCAGGGCAATCCCACCTGGCGGTGGCATTGAGCCTCGCCGAGCGCCGCCGCATCGTCTTCGGACTGCTGCTGGCGATCTTCCTGGCGGCAATGGACCAGACGATCCTGGCGATCTCGCTGGTGACCATCGCCCGCGAACTCCACGGGCTGGACCTGATGCCCTGGCTGGTTTCCGGCTACCTGGTGGCGGCCACGGTGAGCACCCCGATCTACGGCAAGCTCTCCGACCTCTATGGACGCCGACCGCTGCTGCTCGCGGCGATCTCGATCTACATGTTGGCGGGCATCCTCGCCATGCTGGCGCAATCGGCGCCGCAACTGCTGGTGCTGCGCATCCTCCAGGGGCTCGGCGCCGGCGGGCTGCTCTCGCTCGCCCACGCAACGATCGCCGACATCGCTCCGGGAGTCGAGCGCGGCCGTTACCAGGGAATGATTTCCGGGGTGTTTGCTTTTGCCGCCGTCGCCGGACCAGTGTTCGGCGGTTACCTGACCCACTACATCTCGTGGCGCGCGGTCTTCGCGTTCACCGTCCTGATCGCTGCCGCCGCCTTGCTCTCGGTGCGCCGCGCACTGCGCCGGCTGCCGGTCGGCAGGGGCCGCGCCGGCCGGCCAATCGACTATGCCGGTGCATTGCTCCTGGGAGGCGGGCTGGCCACCCTGATGATTGCGCTCACCAGATTTGGCCAGGGCCGGGGCGGTGATTCTGCCTCGACGCTGGGGCTGCTCGCGGCCAGCGCGGTGCTGTTCGTGGCCTGCGCCTGGCGCGAGCGACGCGCACCTGAACCGATCATGCCGCCGGAGTTGTTTCGCAACCGCACGATGGTCATGTGCTGCGCCCTGCTCGCGCTGATGTTCTTCGTGTTGGTGGGCATGACGGTGCTCTTGCCCATTGCCATGCAGACGGTCGGCGGCGCCGATACCGATCAAGTGGCCCTGCGCATGCTGCCGCTGACGCTGTCGATTCCGTTCGGGGCCTTCCTGGCGGGGCGGCTGATGCTCAGCGCCGCTACGCCGCGCACGCTGATGATCGGCGGCGCGGCGCTGACGCTGATCACGCTCATCGCGATCGCGCTCACCGGCTACGATTCGCGCCTGGCCATGGGCGCATGGATGCTGCTGCTGGGAGTCGGCATCGGCGTGCCGCTGCCAGCTGCGCTGGTTGCCCTGCAGATGGCCGTGGCCGCGCGCCAGATCGGCATTGCCACCGCCACCAGCGCGCTGTTCCGGACCTTGGGGGGCGCGATCGGGATCGCGATCCTCACCTCGGTGTTGTTCGAACAGCTGCGCGCCGGGGCGATACCGGGGAGTTCTCCAGCCGCTTCCGCGTTGCTGGGATCGGTCGCGCAAGCTGGTGCCGAGGCCACCTACGCTGCCTTCAGGGCTGCCTACGGGGTGGCCGCGCTGGCCGCGCTGGCCGCGCTGGGTTGCGCGCTGGCTATGCCCTCCGCGGTCGGGCCGCCGGGAATTCGTCGCCGCTCGGGCACACCAACCTGATCGGACAGTGACCAGCCTAGCCGTAGCGCCGCGAGATGGTTTGCGCGATGCACACCGGGCGTTCTTCTCCCTTGCGCTCGATCCGCGCCTGCCAGGTCATCTGTACGCCGCCATCGGCGAGGTCCTCGATCTTCTCCAGCTTGAAGTGGGCCCGCAACTCGCTGCCCACCGGCACCGGCGCGGTGAAGCGGACACGATTGAGGCCGTAATTAACTGCCATGCGCACACCGCCCATTTCCATCGCGGTGGCGAAGAAGTGCGGCAGCAGCGACAGCGTCAGGTAACCGTGGGCGATCGTCGTGCCGAACGGCCCGCGCGCGGCGCGTTCGGGATCGACGTGAATCCACTGGTGATCCCCCGTGGCCTGCGCGAACCGGTCGATCCGCTCCTGGGTGACCATGACCCAGTCGCTGACCGCGACCTCGGCACCGACGCACGCGCGCAATTCGTCAAGCGTTTCGAAAACCTTCATCGCTTCCGTTCTCCCT
>JAHYJF010000345.1 GCA_019428955.1 Burkholderiaceae bacterium | reverse complement strand
CAGGAGATCGAGACCGCGGTGCGCAACAATGCGCAGGTAATCTACATCGTGCTCTGCGACCGGCAATGGGGCATGGTCAAGATGAACCAGCAGTTCATGCTGCGTCCTTTCAAGACCATGCTGTTCAAGCACCTCGATCCGCATGAAACGATCAAGGCCGATCTCGGCGAAATCGCCTTCGATGAGCTGGCGCGCAGCATGGGGGCGCACGGCGAGCGGGTCGCAGACCCGCGCCAGTTGCGCCCGGCTCTCGAGCGTTCGATCGCGAGCGGCGGTTGCGCGGTGGTCCATGTCGACGTCGATCCGGTCAAGCACATGTGGGCGCCGGGCCTGATCCACTTCAAGAAGATGCACGAAGAGCCCAAGGGGTCCTGAAGGGCGCCGGTTCAACTACCGAACAGGGAAGGCAATGGGCGAAATCGACCTGGTTCGACTCAACTTCAATCCGCAGTCGCTGATCGCACTGAACGTCATCCTGGGTTTCGTGATGTTCGGGGTCGCGCTTGACCTGCGCATCGCCGATTTCAAGGCCGTGATGGGGTCGCGCCGCCCGGTGCTGATCGGGCTGATCGGCCAGTTCGTGCTGCTGCCGGCCTTCACCTTCCTGCTGGTGCTCGCCATTCGCCCGGCGCCGAGCATTGCCCTGGGCATGATGCTGGTCGCGGCGTGCCCCGGCGGCAACATCTCGAACTTTCTGACCCACTACGCCCGCGGCAATACCGCGCTGTCGATCTCGATGACCGCGGTCTCGACAATCGTGGCGATAGTGATGACGCCACTGAACCTTTCCTTCTGGGCGAGCCTGCACCCGGAGACCAGCGCGATTCTGCGCGCGGTGGCGCTCGATCCGGTCCAGCTGCTGTTCACGGTGCTGGTGCTGCTGGGGGGCCCGATGGTCGTCGGCATGCTCTCGGCACACCATCTGCCGGGTTTCGCCGAGCGCCTGCGCCGGCCGATCCGGATCTTCTCGCTGGCGGTTTTCGTCGTCTTCGTGGTCGGCGCGCTGGCGGCCAACTGGCGCTATTTCCTAGCCTACGTCGGCTTCGTGGTCGTCGCAGTGTTCCTGCACAACGCTCTGGCGCTGGCCACCGGCTATACCGCGGCGCGCGTTGCCGGGCTGCCGGAGCGCGACCGGCGCGCAGTATCGATCGAGGTCGGGATCCAGAACTCGGCCCTCGGCCTGATCCTGGTCTTCAATTTCTTCGATGGGCTGGGCGGTATGGCGATCGTCACTGCGTGGTGGGGAGTGTGGCACCTGATCTCGGGGCTGAGCATCGCGACCTGGTGGTCGCGTATCGAGCCCCAGCCAGCTCGAACATGACGCTCTGGAGGGCAGTGCAGTGAGTGGCGGCGAGGCTAGGGCGCCGCTGGTTCTGGTCACCGGCGCGGATGGCTACCTCGGGTCACAACTGGTAGCGGCACTGGCCGGGGCGCCCGGCATCTGTCGTGGCGTGGTGGCAGTCGATGTGCGCGCGGTGCCCGGCGCGCGGCGCCATGCCGGGGTGCGTTACGAGGTCGCCGACATTTGTGACCAGCGCACCGCCGATCTGATCATCGCGAGCGCGCCCGAGGTTGTGATCCATCTGGCGGCTATGGTATCGCCGCCGCCCGGCACCACCAGGGAGCGCCAGTATCAGGTCGATGTCGCCGGCACGCGCCGGGTGCTCTCGGCCTGCCTTGCCGCTGGCGTTCGCCGCATCATCGTCACCTCCAGTGGCGCAGCCTACGGCTACTACGCCGACAATCCCGCCAGCATCGGCGAGGACCAGCCGCTGCGTGGCAACCCCGAGTTCGCCTATTCGGACCACAAGCGCCAGGTCGAGGAAATGCTGGCGCAGGCCCGCAACGATCACCCCGAACTCGAGCAGGTGGTGTTGCGGCTGTGCACGGTGCTGGGCAACACGACTCGCAACCAGATCACCGACCTGTTCGACCGGCGCCTGCTGCTGGCCGTGAGCGGTGCAGCCAGCCCGTTCAGCTTCGTCTGGGACGGCGACGTGGTGGCGGGTTTGGTCCGCGCAATCGCCGCCGGCCCACCCGGGGTCTACAACCTGGCCGGCGACGGCAGCGTCACGATGCAGGAGATCGCCGCGCTGCTGGGCAAGCGCTGCCTCACGGTTCCGGCGTGGTTGCTCGCCACCGCGCTAGCGGTGTTGAGCCGGCTGCGCCTGACCCAGTACGGACCGGAACAGGTCAACTTCCTGCGCTACCGCCCGGTGCTCGACAACGCGAAGCTCAAGCAAGTCTTCGGGTTCTTGCCCAGGTTCGGATCGCGCGGCGCATTCGAACGCTTCCTGGCGGCACGCCGGGGGCAGCCGAGCGGCGCGCTCGGAAGCGACAATGACGGTGGTCGCGAGGGCGCTGGCCGCCAGTAGTGGAGCGATGATGAAGGCGCGTGAACTCGATTCCAGGGTGGTGGTCGTAACCGGTGCCGCCGGCGGGTTAGGGCGCGCCCTGTGCACCGCGTTCGCGGTGCGCGGCGCGAGAATCGCCGCGCCCGACGTCGATGAGCAGGCGCTGGAGCGGCTGCACAGTGAGCTGGCACTGCCGGAATTGCTCGCCGTGCGCTGCGGCTACGCGGCGAGCAAGCACGCGCTCCACGGGTGCTTCGAAACCCTGCGCGCCGAATAACGCAGAGCGCGGGCTCGACGTGCTGCTGGTGTGTCCGGGTTTCATCGCCACTGCGATCGGCGCCTCACACCTCGGTGGTGACGCCGACCAACTGTGGCGCGCCCCGCGCTGGGCGCTCGCCATGCTGCTTGCAGTGCTGGGCATGCTGGGTCCGTTTGCGATCGACACCTACCTGCCGGCGTTTGCCGGGATCGGTGCGGCGATCGGCGCCACCCCGGTGCAGATGCAGCAGACACTGTCGGCCTACCTGTTTGGTTTTGCGTTCATGAACCTGTTCCACGGCGCGCTCTCGGACAGCTTCGGGCGTCGTCCAGTGGTGTTGGTCGGGGTTGCGATGTTCACGCTGGCTTCGGTCGGGTGCGCGCTGTCGCAAACCATCGGAGCGCTGGTGCTCTTTCGCACCATCCAGGGCCTGTCCACCGGCGCGGGGATGGTGGTATCGCGCGCGATCATCCGCGACATGTTTCCGCCCCGGGACGCACAGCGCGTAATGTCGCAGGTGACGATCTACTTCGGGGTGGCGCCGGCAATCGCCCCGATAATCGGCGGCGCGCTGTTCATCAACCTGGGCTGGGCGAGTATCTTCTGGTTCCTGGCGGCGCTGGGCGCGGTGCTGTG
>JAHYJF010000344.1 GCA_019428955.1 Burkholderiaceae bacterium | reverse complement strand
GCATTGGCTGCCCCGGAACCGGCAGGCGGCCTCGGCGGGCGCGGTGATGATCTGATGGTGATGATGGAGGCCGTGGGGCACGGTTTGCTCGCCGCCCCGCTGGCAGGGTCCATCGCTGCGATCGACCTCTTGGGCCGCCATGGCACCGCCGCGCAACAGGCGCAGTGGCTCACCCCCGCCATCGAGGGCAAGTTGCAGCTCGGCTTTGCACGCCTGTGTCACGCAACGTTCGAGCACGGGCGCCTTTCCGGTCAGGCAGAGGGTCTTCCGGCCGCAGCGCAAACCGGCCGTTTCGTTTTGGCCAGCGACACCATGGCTGTGGGAGTCGAGGCGGGGGCAGAAGCGTTGACGCTGAGCGCCGAACGGATCGTCGACGGAACATTCGTCGCACATTTGCGGTGCGAACATGTGCTGGCCGATCCTCTTTCGGTCTCACCTGACGAAATCGCGGCGACCGTCGCTCGCGCCACCGTCGCAACCTGTGCGCAAATGCTGGGTGTCATCGAGCGGCTTCTGGCCGACACGCTGGAATATGTTAAAACCCGCAAGCAGTTCGGCGTGGCAATCGGCAGTTTCCAGACCGTCCAGCACCGGATGGCCCGACTCTATGTCATCGCTGGGCAATGCCGCTCGGCGATCTTGGCGGCAGCGCTTGGCGAGGCCGGCGACCGCAACGCCTGGCTGCGCGCGGTGGCCGCAGCACGGGCCTCGGTCAGCGAGCAGGCGCTGCATGTTGCGCATGAATGCGTGCAATTTCACGGTGGCATCGGCATCACGCAAGAACTGGCAATCAGTCGCGGCCACAAACAATTGCTGGTGCTGTCCCGCCAGTTTGGTACCGCAGCCGAGGCGCGCCGCACGTTCGACCGGTTGGCGGGTTAGATCGGTGTCGCGCGCGACCGGCACGGAGCCCCCGGCGCCACCTTCTTCACCGTCGTCTTCCGCGACGTAGGCCAGAAGCTTGTCCAACTCGCCATCCGAGAAACCGACCAGCGACAGGTCGAAATCTTCGGCCAGCAGGTCGTTCAGTTCCGCCGAGAGCAGGGCCTCGTCCCATGGGCTCTCTGTCAACTTATTGTCGGCGATCCGATACGCCCGGCGCTGCGCCTCGGTCAGATGGCCGAGCACGATCACAGGCGCCTCGGTCAACCCCAACTGCGTTGCGGCCAACACCCGGCCATGGCCCGCGATCAACTCGCCGTCCTCCGCGACCAGGCACGGCACCGTCCAGCCGAACTCGGCCATGCTGGCGGCGATCTTTGCGACCTGGTCCGCGCCGTGGGTCTTGGCATTGCGGGCGTAGGGCTGCAAGCGCGCGAGCGGCCATTGCTCGATGCGCTCCGGGGCGAAGCTGAGGGTCATTTGGGGGGCCTGTTGGACAATGGACTGAATTCCGGGCCGGATCCTAGATGCGGAATCCGCGGTGGATTCCACCGGCTTCCAGGAGTCCAGGGTATCCACCCCGGAGTCCACCAGCCAAGTGATTGTTTTATCGTGCTATCTCAGTGGATTTCGGGTGGCTTCCCGAGCGGGTGGCTTCCCAAAAATCCGGCCCTGTCGCTAGCGATGTGTCGCGCTTCGCCCGCCAGCATACGTTTTCGGCCGGAAAGGAACCGGAAAACAATGGGTTAGGGTTGTCGCTCAGTCTGGCTCGGTCAGCGCTTGATCCGAAAAAACTGTCGCCGCCGTCGCACCCCGTCACCCGCCTGCCACTCGCCTTTCGGCCCGTCTGGACCCCGGTCCGGACTCTGGGGTCCACCACGGTATCCACTTCGGCGTCCGATGCAGCTTGTGCGTTTCGCGCACGACCCCGAGCATGGCAAATATGTAGCGCCAGAATCGGAATCTGTCTCGGCCTGCGGTGTCTCACCGCAAATTGTCTCACGCACGATCAGGGGCTTGACAGCCCCCGAGACCCGGTCTGCGCGGCGTCAGGCGGGCAGCGGTTCGGTGCCCGCGTCCAGCAGGCCAAGATACGTGGAATAGGCGAAGATCCGGCCCCGTTGCCGGCCGGTGGTTTCGCGCACGATCCCAGCCTCGCGCAGGTGATCCAGTGCCGTCCCGACTGTGGGGAACGACATCCCCAGCGCCTTTGATGCGGACTGGATTGTCAGGATCGGACGGTTTTGCAGCAGGTCATGGACACGCAGCGCGGAATGGGCAGCCCGGCCAAGGCGGTTGATCTTCTGGCGGTCGGCATCAAACAAGGCGAAGAGCTCCCTTGCCGTGTCGGCGGCCTGTTCGGCGGTTTCGGCCACGCCGGTCAGGAAAAACTCCATCCAGGCTTCCCACGCCCCGGCCTGCCGAACCTCCTGCAGCAGGCGGTAGTAGTCATCCCGCCGCGACTTCAGGAACAGGCTGAGATAGAGGATCGGTTCGCGCAGCACGCCAGCCTCGCACAGGATAAGCGTGATCAGCAACCTGCCGAGGCGGCCGTTGCCATCCAGAAACGGGTGGATCGTCTCGAACTGGACATGGGCCAGCCCCGCCCGGATCAGCGGCGGCATGGCCGGGTCGTCGCTGTGCAGGAAGCGTTCGAAGGCATCGAGGCATTCTGGCAGCCGGTCGGGCGGCGGCGGCACGAACAGGGCATTGCCGGGGCGCGTGCCGCCGATCCAGTTCTGCGATCGCCGGAACTCGCCGGGCTGTTTCGATGCGCCACGACCGGATTGCAAGAGGATGTCGTGCATCTCGCGGATCAGCCTGAGTGACAGGGGAAACCCGCTGCGCAGGCGCTGCACGCCATGTTCGACGGCCGCGACATAGTTCGAGACCTCGGTCACGTCGTCGATGGCGACTTGCGGGATTTCGTCGCTCTCAAACAGCAGCAGGTCCGACAGCGACGATTGCGTGCCTTCGATCTGCGACGACAGCAGCGCCTCCTTGCGCACATACATGAACAGGAACAAGGGCGTGGACGGCAGGATCGTGGTCACGCCATCCAGACGCCCTACGGCTGCCGTTGCCCGGTCGTAGAGCCTCAGGATGGGCGCAAGATCGAGCGGTGGCACGGGCGGCAAGGGCGCAGGAACATAGGCCCGAACTTTTTCGCTCCCGGCGACCGTTTCGATATGCACGCCGAGGCGGGTCTGTTGCGGTGTTGGCATCGCGGCACCATCCTTTAATTGCACACCCTCGTTATTAAAAGATAGCGCATGAACCATTAACAAGGAAGTTCAATTATTCAAACCTCCGGCCCTACTGGACCACGTGGTCCATCGCCTTCCTGGCCGGCACCCGTTTGCCGTTC
>JAHYJF010000343.1 GCA_019428955.1 Burkholderiaceae bacterium | reverse complement strand
GTTGCGGCCTCGGGTGCCGCCACCTCGCTCAGCGGCGCCCTCGCGGGGGCCACGGCGCGCGCGACGCGGCTGACGGCGGCTCTCGGCAAGGCGCCTGAGGCGCTCGCAAGCCTGCAGGATCAGGCGGCGGTGATCTCGGCCGGGCTCAATGCCGCAGCGATGGGCTATGACCGGCTCGGGGTCTCGGCGGCGCAATACCGCGCCGGGCTCGAGCGCGAATACGGTCTGGCGCAGCTCACGCATTATGAGCAGCGCCAGCTTGCCCAAGAGCAGATCGAGGCGCGCGTTGCGCTCTTTGCCGCGAACCAGCGCCGTCAGGCCGAGCTCGATGCCTATCTCGCGGGGCTGGCGGAGCTTCCGGCGGCGGAAGCGGCGGCTGGCAGTGCCGCAGTGGCGGCAGCGGAACAGGCGGCGACCGGCTGGGCGGCGGTGACGGCGGCGCTCGGCGATTATGCAACCTCCGCGATGGATTGGGGCAAGGGGCTGGGCGAGACCTTGTCCCGCGCCTTCCAGAGCGCGGAATCGGCATTCCGCACCTTCGCGATGACCGGCAAGCTCGACTTCAAGGGTCTGGTGCAGTCGATCCTCGCCGATCTGGCAACTCTTGCCTTCAAGAGCGCGGTGCTGGGGCCGATCGCCAAATGGCTCGGGAGCACCTTTCCGGCGCTCTTTGCCCCGGTCGCGCATGCGGGCGGCATGGTCGGGGCGGCGGGACCCACGCGCGCGGTCTCGCCGCTTCTCTTCGCCGGGGCGCCGCGCCTGCATTCCGGCGGCTGGGCGGGGCTCGCGCCCGACGAGGTGCCGACCATCCTGCAGCGCGGCGAGCGGGTGCTGTCGCGCCGCGAGGTGGCGGCGGGGCTGGGTTCTGGTGGAGAGGTTGGCAGCAATGGCAGCGGCGTGCATATCAGCATCGACGCGCGCGGTGCTGTGGCCGGTGTCGCCGAGCAGATCGATGCAAAACTGCGCGCCGCGTTGCCCGAGATTGCCCGCATTGCGCGCGCCAGTGTTGCCGACGGCCGCCGCCGTGGCCATGCGCTCTGAACGAAGAGATTGCCGATTACCTGGGGCCTCCGTGCGCTGCGCGATGTCTCCGAGAAACCTCTGCGATGAAATTGCCGATCGCCGCACCACTCCCGCCGGTGCTACAAAAGCCAATCGTGATCTGCATTCTCGCCGCAAGTTTAAGGCGCGGCCATTTACGACCACAAGTACGCTGGCTCTGAATGGCACGTCGAGCAGGTGGTGAGCGCCGCCAGGAGGGACCACTGCAGCGCAGCGAGCCGTAACCCGCTGAACTCAACCCCGATCCCGATTTGCCCCGCAACACTTTCTTGTTCGCGATTCATGCAAATTCGGCTATGCGAATTGCGGGGGACGGTTCGGTAACTATGGCATTCGAGTCGGAAACGGGTAACGGAATGTGGGCCAGGGTTCGCAGGCGCGGGCCTGTCTGGGCCAGCGCGCATGTTTCGCTCTACCTGTGGGACAAGCTGTTCGACTTCGTCCTCTACCCCTTCGCCATCATCCAATACGGCCTGCTGTGGGGCACCGCGGTGATGATGTCGGCCTCGCTTCTGATCTGCGTCGGCCTCATCTACCTTTACGACCGGCTTTCGGGCACGCGGTTTCGCGACCTGCTCGGGTTCGAATCGCTCAAGGAAGCGGCAGCGGCGGTTGGCAAATCGCGGCTCGCATCGCGCCTGCGAATGGCCGATAGCCGCCTTTCGCAACTGCTCGCACGGTCGGGGCTGTTTCTGTATCTGACCGTCTGGTTCGATCCGATGACCTGCACCATCTTCATGCGACCTGCCGACCATTACCGGATGTCGCCACGGTATTGGTCCATTTTTGCCCTCAGCGTGCTCATTTCGAACGGTTATTGGGCGCTGCTGGTGTATTTTGGCGTCGAGTCGGTGCAGGCGTTGTTCGGGATGATTGCATGAAGGGTGAATTCATGGACGCGATTGCACGAGACGATCTTTACACCCCCGTCGAGCATGCCCTGAGCGAATTGCGTCGCAGGCGACAAGATCAGGCGCTCGTCTCGATGGTCTCCGAGTTTCTGGGCGGCGACATCCCCGAATATCTGCTGCGCGATGATTGCTTCGTATTGCCGCGCCATATCGCCACGCCAAACAACGAAGCGCTCTATGTGCTGGGGCAGGCCAACGCGCATGGTGCACTGGCCGTATTCAGCCAGGATACAAGCGACAGGTTCACTTCGGTCAACAACCTCAAGCGACGCCTCGCGCGCCCCGAGATCTGCGAGGAAACGCCTGCGGGTCGCGTTTACCGCAAGATCGACATTCTCGACGTTCCGGCGATCGAGGGGCAAACACTTGGTGAGGTGCGCTGTCGTAGCGGCGAGAGACTGGTCGAGGTGCACAACCGCCTGTTCGACCGCGCTGCTTCCGGGCGATACCTTGTCGCCGACGATGCCGCATGGATCGATCGCAACCATCGCGGCGACATGGTCGCACATTACCGCCGGTTTCTGGCGCTCTTCGTGGTCCACGGCATTCTGTTCGAGGATTTCGAGACGGCCGACGACCCGCTGTTTCTGCAACTATACGTTCGGCCCCTGCTTGCCGAAATGGACCAACGCTGGGGCTACCGACCGCTGATCGTCAGACCATATTGCAGACACTCCGAGCCAGACGAGCGCTTTGATCTTTCGCATGATATGAACCTGCTTCATCGCAGCACTTCGCCGGTCGATTTCATCAACAATTGGCAGTTCGGCATTGCCGCGTCCGAGCTTGCCGAGCGTCCTGAATGAATTTCCACTGGCTACATCCCGATCTCGTCGAGCGGCCCTCGTCATCGGGCACCGGAACATTTGCGCATGCGGCAATCCGGAAGGGGCAGTTAGTGGCGGTGTTTGGAGGTTATGTTCTTGAGCTTGATGACGAGATTGACGATCACGGAATACAGATCACTCCCAATCTCGTTATTGCGCCCATGGTAAAGGGTGGCGTGCGGGGCGACTTCATAAACCATTCCTGCGATCCGAACTGCGGAATACGCGGCCAGATTACTCTTTTTGCACTGCGCGACATTGATTTCGGTGAAGAAATAACTTTCGATTATGGGTCGGTTCTGTTTTCGTCGCAGAAGAAAGATAGATTTGAGATGGTATGTAAATGCGGCGCTGAAAGCTGCCGCAAGCTCATAACATCTGAAGACTGGAGGATGCCCGATTTGCAGGCGCGCCTTGGAAGTCACTTCTCATTCCACATTCTTGAAAAAATCTACTCAAGGT
>JAHYJF010000342.1 GCA_019428955.1 Burkholderiaceae bacterium | reverse complement strand
CTCTCGAACGATGCATACCCCGAGCGCAAACGCCCACGGGGCCCGGTCGCGGGGTGGAGCAGCCCGGTAGCTCGTCAGGCTCATAACCTGAAGGTCACAGGTTCAAATCCTGTCCCCGCAACCAAAAAAGCAAACGATATCAAAGAATTCAAAGCCGAGCATAATGCTCGGCTTTTGTCATTCCAAATTCTTGTCAACGCTGAGTCAACGTTTGACGAGTCCCCCCTCGCGGCGACCGCGCCAGCGGGTTGGGAGGCTCACAGCGCCACCTCGTAATGCGTGCTGCGCCCGCCGCCTTCGCCCTTTCGTAAGAGCCGAAGGTCGATCAGTGCCGCGATGTCGCGGTTGGCGGTGTCTTGCGAGCATCCGGCGATGGTGGCCCATTTCGACGACGTCAGCTTGCCCTCGAACCCGTCGAGCAGACGGTTGAGCAGCTTGATCTGGCGTGCGTTCAGCGCGAGTGCCACGGCACCCTCCCAGAACCGCGCCTTGGCGACGACTGCGGAAAGAACGCCTTCGGCGCCGTGGATCGCGCGCCCGAGGCAGGCGAGGAACCAGATCAGCCAGTCGGTCACGTCGGTGCCGCCCTTCTGCGTGCGTTCCAGGTGTTCATAGTAGGTGGTCCGCTCGGTCCTGATTTGTGCCGACATGCTGTAGAACCGCTGCGGGCTGCCCTCAGACCGGGCGAGCGCCAGATCGGCAATGGCACGGGCGATGCGGCCGTTTCCGTCCTCGAACGGGTGGATCGTCACAAACCACAGATGCGCCAGTGCTGCCTTGATCACCGGATCGGTGGCCAGCGGCGCGTTGAACCATGCAAGGAAGGCGGCCATCTCGGCCGCGACCCTGTGGGCTGGGGGGGCCGAATAGTGCACGCGTTCACGGCCATATGGCCCCGAGACCACCTGCATCGGGCCTGCGCTGTCGTCGCGCCATGCCCCGACGCGGATGCGTGTCATGCCGCTGCGCCCGGTGGGGAATAGTGCTGCATGCCAGCCAAACAGGCGCTCGGCGGTCAGCGGTGCCGCGAAGGCGCTGGTTGCGTCCAGCATGACCTCGACGATGCCTTCGACATTGCGGTCGGTCGGGGGCAGGGCGCCAATGTCGATCCCCAGTCGCCGCGCCAGTGATGACCGCACCTGGGTCGCATCCAGCGCCTCGCCCTCGATCTCGCTCGTCTTGACGACATCCTGCGTGAGCGTCTGCAGCACCGCCTCTTCGCGCAGCTTGAAGCCCAGCGCTTCCATGCGACCGATCAGCCTGCCCTGCTCATGGCGCACCGCTGCAAGCGGCGCCGCAATGCTCGCGTCCTGCCAGGTCAGCGTCGGCCAGTCCGTTTGCTCCCAGATGTACATCACAAACTCCGCGATTTGTGCGGCGATCATGCGGCACATTCTCCGCAGGCGCAAGTAAAAACGCCGCAGGGGATGCGGAGATTAAACTCACCATTCTCCGCAAGTGACCAATTCTCGGAGCGCACGTGTGAGGGAGAGGTAGCCGAACTCACGGGCCGCACCCATCGCCCGAATTCCAGACCACAAGATCACCAGCATTAATGACCTGTCGCCCTGGAAGCTTTCGGAAGCCGCACCGACAGGCGTAAATGACCACCGGGCTCCGGTCGTGGCTGGATGAAAGATCAGGGGCAGGTCACGAGGTGCACAATTGTGCCCGTTTCCGCTCGCGACAGGAGGCGTGGCCGCATGCCATCATCTCTGCGCAGCGAGTCCCTGCAGCTCCTTGAAACCGTGAATGTGTGAACCGGGCCGGGCTTGCCGCTGTGGCTGAGGCGTATGGCGCTTCCCGCAGGGCATGGCCCGGCCCGTTCTTCACCTGCACGCCCGCGCCTGCTCGCGCATCACCGCGTAATCGGCGAGCATCCTGACGACGACCGCTCCCTCAGGCAAAGCCTCGACCTCGGCCGCCGCCTGCACCTGCTCGGCCCGGCTGTACGCCACAACCGGCGGGCACGCGCCCAATCCTCCGCCCTCAAAACCGACCATCGCGCAGGCGCTTAACCACAGCATCGCGATCAGCGGGGCGGCGTGCCGCAGCCTCCAGCATCTGGCGTTGGGCTTCATTGACCTTCTCCATGGTGTCGAGCCGTTCGGCGAGGCGTCCGGCGCTTTCCCCGGCGCGGCGGAGGTTGAGGAGGAACAGGGCGAGCGTGATTGCGGCCAGCATGAGGCCAAGCGCCTTGCGCGCCGGGCCGCTGGCGAGGAGGGCCGCAAGCCAGCGTATCAACGCCGCCCCCGTTTCCAGTCATCGATCCGGGCGTGGATCGCCACGGCGATGCCGGCGAGGGCGACCGCGATGAAGAGCCAGCGCAGGGTGTCGAGGTACGGCACCAGCGGCAGGATCGCCGACTGGGTTTCGCCCAGAACCTCGCGCGCCAGTTCGACCCCGGCGGCGCCGACCGTTGCCACCCCGGCGGCACCGCTGCCCTTGAGCGTGCGGCTTTCGGCCAGCACCTCGCGGGCGGGCGGCACTTCCGGTGCAAATGCCGTGGCGCGCGGCGCAAACCGCTCGCCCCATTCGCGTGCCGGGCCGAGGTCGATGTGCATGAAGCCCGAGCGGGGGTAGAAACCGAAGCCGAGGAACCCCGCCTTGCGCGCCGCGGCCTCGAAAGCCACGGGGTCATGGTTCGCCATCGCGATATCGAACGCGGTGCCGTCCATGTGCTTGGAGGCAGGGGCCCCGCCCACTGCCTTGTTGTGCGCGGGGCTGCGATAACCGGAAAGCACCAGCATCGGCTTGCCGAGTGCCGCGCGCAGGGATTGCAGCCTGTCCATCGCCTCGGTGTCGAGCTTCAGCGCGCCGGTGCCGCGGCAGGCGATTTCGGCGGGCGAGAAGTTCGGCCAGTGCCAGGCGCTCTTCGGCACGTCGCGGAAGTGGGGATAGGTGGTGGTGGTCATGGCTCTCTCCATGGGAAAACCCCGCCGCGGGGCGACGGGGTGGGTTGGCAGGTCAAAGGTGGTTGGGGGTTGTGGGTGTTGGCGCCAGTCAGGACGCCCTCACGCGCCCGGAATCGGTGACGCGCGCTGGTGACGCATTATGCGCCGCTCGCGCTTTCCCAGTCAGTTTCCGATCTTGCGATCGATCCGCTCGAGGGTGTGGCCGACGCCTTTCAGGGCTTCCTCGATGCGGCCGAGCTGGATTGCCTGGTTCTGCGCGGCCTTGTCCATGGTGTCGACGCGGGCTTCGAGGCGCGTGAGGTCAGCCGCGCTTTGCCGCACCTGCGCGCGGCCCAAGGCACGCGCCACCTCGAGGCGGGCCCAGAGGGC
>JAHYJF010000014.1 GCA_019428955.1 Burkholderiaceae bacterium | reverse complement strand
GGACCACTACAGTCTCGACGGCGGAGGCGAGAGCCCGGTCCATGGTCAAGGCGGCGAGTGGCGGGTCGAGCAGCAGCGGCTGTCATGGCCGATTCTCAGCGCGTTTCGCAATGCGGCGGCGCAAAGCGGGATTCCGCCGACCGATGACTTCACGGCCGGCGACAACTTTGGTTGCGGCTATTTTGAAGTCAACCAGCGCCGCGGCGTGCGCTGGAGCGCCGCGAAGGGTTTTCTCCACCCGGTGCTGGGACGGTCCAATCTTGTGGTGGTCAGTGGCGCCCAGGTCAATCGCCTGGTGCTGGGCGGCGAGGGGTCGCGCGAGGTCACGGGTGTCGAGTATCGGGTGGACGGCGGCCCGCCCACGGTGGCCGAGGCCCGCCGCGAGGTGGTGATGACGGCGGGCTCGATCGGCACCACCCAGATCCTGCAGCGCTCAGGGATTGGCAATGGAGCGCATTTGCAGGCCGCGGGCATCAAGCCGCTGGTCGAACTGATGGGGGTCGGGGAGAACCTCCAGGATCACCTGCAGTTGCGGACGATCTTCCGGGTCCGCCCGGGAGTCAGGACGCTCAACGCTCTGGCCAACAGTATCTGGGGCAAGGCCTGGATGGGTCTGCAGTACGCGCTGTTCAAGCGCGGACCCATGACCATGGCGCCAAGCCAACTGGGCGCATTCGCCAAGTCCGACCCGCAACAGCCAAGCGCCAATCTCGAGTGGCATATCCAGCCGCTCTCACTCGATCGCTTTGGTGAGCCACTGCACCGCTTCCCCGCATTCACGGCGTCGGTGTGCAACCTGCGGCCGACATCGCGCGGCTCGGTGACTGTGTCCTCGCCTGATCCCGAGGCAGCGCCGCGAATCGCGCCCAACTATTTGTCGAGCGCCGAGGACCAGAACATCGCGGTCAAGGCCGTGCGCATGACGCGACAAATCGTGGCCGCGCCAGCGCTGCGCGAGTTCGATCCCCAGGAATACCTGCCCGGCGCGGCCGTGGATAACGACGAGGACCTGGTCCGGGCGTCGGGCGACATCGGCGCCACCATCTTTCACCCGGTCGGGACCTGCAAGATGGGTCCCGCGGAAGATCCGCTCGCGGTGGTCGATACGCGGCTCAGGGTGCACGGAATCCGGGGCTTGCGCATTGCCGATGCCTCGGTGATGCCGACCATAACTTCAGGAAACACCTGCAGTCCGGTGCTGATGATCGCCGAACGCGCGGCCGAGATGATCCGCGCCGACCACCGTTGAGCCGGATTGTTTCACGTGAAACGTCGGCGTTATTCCGGGCGGCCCGATATTGCGCGGAAGATCGCCCGCGGCGGCGGCCGCCCCAGCCGCTTGGGCCGGTGTTGTTTCACGTGAAACATGGGTGACGCGCGCCGAAAGATATAATTCGCCCTCGTTCATGCCATTCGCGCTCGCCAGAGCGCCCGTCCGGCATGTCATGAATCCCCTGGGGATTGGGTTTTATGCGGTTTCCCGAGTCATTTGACGTCATCGTGGTGGGCGGCGGACACGCCGGCACCGAGGCAGCGCTGGCCGCTGCCCGGATGGGTGTGCGCACCTTGCTGCTGACCCACAGCCTCGAGACGCTGGGGCAGATGTCGTGCAACCCGTCGATCGGCGGGATCGGCAAGGGGCACCTGGTCAAGGAGGTCGACGCGCTGGGCGGCGCGATGGCGCTGGCTGCCGACGACGCCGGGATTCAGTTCCGCATCCTCAATTCAAGCAAGGGTCCGGCAGTGCGCGCCACCCGCGCACAGGCCGACCGCGTCCTATACCGCAACGCGATTCGGACCAGGCTGGAGAACCAGCCCAACCTGTGGCTGTTCCAGCAAGCTGCCGACGACCTGGTCCTGGAAAACGCCGGCACCGGGGAGCAGGTGATCGGGGTCCGGACGCAGCTCGGCCTGACCTTCGCCGCCCGCGCGATCGTGATCACCGCCGGCACCTTCCTCAACGGCAAGATCCATGTGGGCTTGGAAAATCACCCGGCCGGCCGCGCCGGTGATCCGCCGTCGGTGTCGCTGGCGCAGCGTTTGCGCGAGCTGGGCCTGGGGCAGGGGAGGCTCAAGACCGGCACGCCGCCGCGCATCGACGGGCGCACGATCGATTTCTCGGCTTGCGTGATCCAGCCCGGCGACCGGGATCCGGTGCCGGTGTTTTCGTTTCTCGGGCGCGCTTCCTCGCACCCGGCGCAACTGCCCTGCTGGATGACCCACACCAACGAGCGCACCCACGAAATCATCCGCGGCGGGCTCGACCGTTCGCCGCTCTACACCGGGGTGATCGAAGGGGTCGGGCCGCGCTACTGTCCGTCGATCGAGGACAAGATCCATCGTTTCGCGGGCCGCGATTCGCACCAGATCTTCCTCGAGCCCGAGGGCCTTACCACCCACGAGTATTACCCCAACGGGATTTCCACCAGCCTGCCGTTCGACATCCAGGTGGCGCTGGTCCGCTCGATCCGCGGGCTCGAGAATGCGCATATCCTGCGCCCCGGCTACGCGATCGAATACGACTACTTCGACCCCCGCGGCCTGCGCGCTTCGCTCGAGACGCGCGCCATTCGCGGACTGTTCTTCGCCGGCCAGATCAACGGCACCACCGGTTACGAGGAAGCCGCCGCGCAGGGTTTGCTGGCCGGGATCAACGCGGCATTGCAGGTGAGGGATCGCGAGCCCTGGTGCCCACTGCGCAGCGCCGCCTATCTTGGCGTGCTGGTCGACGACCTGATCACCAGCGGGGTGAGCGAGCCCTATCGGATGTTCACCAGCCGCGCCGAGTATCGACTCAGCCTGCGCGAAGACAACGCCGACCTGCGCCTGACCGAGGCCGGCCGCAAGCTCGGCTGTGTCGACGACGCCCGCTGGGATTCCTTCGCTCGCAAGCGCGATGCCATCGACGACGAGCTGCGCCGCTTGCGCACCTTGTCGCTCAACCCCAAGGTGGTGTCGCGTGAGCAGGCGCTCGCAGTCCTGGGTCAGCCGATCGAACGTGACTACACGGCCGCCGAATTGCTGCGCCGACCCGAGGTCGGCTACGACGCGCTGATGACCATCGCCGGTCCTTCACTGGCCGAGCGCGCCGCCCGGTTCGGTCTCGCCGATCAGGAACTCGCACAGGCGATCGAGCAGGTCGTGATCCAGACCAGGTATGCCGGTTATATCGTTCGCCAGCAGATCGAGATCGACCGCCAGGGGTTCAACGAAGGACAGGCCATTCCCGACGATCTCGATTACGCCGAGGTCCCCGGACTGTCGCGCGAGGTCGCCCAGAAGCTCGCCGCCCAGCGCCCCGGAACCATCGGCCAGGCGTCGCGGATAGCGGGCATAACCCCCGCTGCGGTGTCGATACTAATGGTCCATCTGAAGAAGCGCAGGGCTGCCACCAAAGCGGTAGCGCGGCAGTGAGCGTTCACTCTCCACATACCGGACAACACCGCTCGCGGCCGCCTGATCGGGTCAGTGAGAGCGCGAACGGAACCAAGCCCGGAGTCTCCGGAAAGGGCGCCGCCGCGCTCGCCGGCGACCTGCACGCCGGCTGCGCCCGGCTCGGGCTGACCCTGCAACCGAAGCAGGAGGAGTTGCTCCTCGGTTACCTCGATTTGCTGCGCAAATGGAATGCGGTCTATAACCTGACTGCGATTCGCACCCTGCCTCGGATGCTGGTCGAACACATCTTCGACAGCCTGGCGGTGGTAGCGCCGCTGGCCGCCAGGCCCCCGGCGGCGCCGTCCGACCGGGCACCGTGCGTCGTCGACATCGGCAGCGGGGCCGGCTTGCCCGGAATTGTGCTGGCCATCGTCTGGCCCGAGGCCGAGATCCATCTGGTCGAACCGGTGGGCAAGAAGGCGGCATTCCTGCGCCAGTGCGTCGGCGCCCTCGGTCTGTCCCGGGTCGCAGTCCACGCGCTTCGCGTTCAGGAACTGAGCCTCCCGCGGCCGGCCGACCTGGTGATCTGCCGGGCCTTCGCTTCGCTGCCGGATTTTCTCGCCGCGGCTGCGCCCCTCACCGGTCCCGAGACCCTGGTATGCGCGATGAAGGGCGTCGTCCCCCAGGCCGAAATCAGCTCTCTGGACGCGCAGTGGGCCAGCCCCGAGGTGGTCGCGCTCGCCGTGCCGGAGCTCACCGCCGCTCGCCACCTGGTGCTGCTGCGCCGGACAGCCGATCATGTTCCGCGCGCCCAGGCCGGCGCCGCCGCGACCGACGCCGCGGCTGTCAATGTGACCCCCGGCGCGCAACGCGCGCGCCCTTCCCGCAACGGAGCCTAACGGCAATGGCACGCAGATTCGTCGTCGCAAACCAGAAGGGCGGGGTCGGCAAGACCACCACCACAGTCAACCTCGCGGCCGCCCTGGCGAGTCTCGGGCGGCGCGTGCTGCTGGTCGACCTCGACCCGCAGGGCAACGCCACCACCGGCAGCGGACTCGACAAGCGCAACCTGACGCGCTCGGTGTATCACGTGATGATCGGGCTCGCCGACGTGGTGGAAGCCTGCCAGCCTTCGCCCACCGGCGGCTACGTCGTACTGCCGGCCAACCGCGATCTGGCGGGCGCCGAACTGGAGCTGATCGACTTCGACCAGCGCGAATCGCGACTGCGCGACGCGCTCCAGGCCGTGGACGGCGACTACGACTATGTGCTCATCGACTGCCCGCCGTCGCTGTCGCTGCTCACGCTCAACGGGCTGTGTGCGGCCAAGGGCGTGATCATCCCGATGCAGTGCGAGTACTACGCGCTCGAGGGCCTTTCCGACCTGGTCAACACGATCCGCAAGGTGCACGCCAATTTCAACCACGAGCTCGAGGTCACCGGACTGCTGCGGGTCATGTTCGACCCCCGCGCGACGCTCTCCCAGCAGGTCTCCAGGCAGCTGGCCGAGCATTTCGGCGCCAAGGTGTTCACCACCATCATTCCGCGCAACGTCAGGCTCGCCGAGGCGCCGAGCTATGGCAAGTCCGGGGTCGTGTTCGACCCCTCGTCAAAGGGCGCGCGCGCGTACTTGCAGTTTGGCGCGGAACTAATCGAGAGAATGGAAGAGAGGCAGCCATGAAAAGGGAAAAGGGACTGGGCCGGGGGCTCGAGGCCTTGCTCGGCGGCGACCGTGAACCGGGAGCGGAGGCCAGCGCCGCGCAGCCGATGGTCGCGCTCGCGCTGCTCAGCCCGGGACGCTATCAACCGCGCAGCCGGATGGACGAGGGTGGCATTCAGGAGCTGGCCGAATCGATTCGCGATCACGGCCTGATCCAGCCGATCGCGGTCCGCCCGCTCGGCCCGGCGTCTGAAGGCCGCTACGAGATCATCGCCGGCGAGCGGCGCTTTCGGGCCGCCAAGATCGCGGGGATAAGCGAGGTTCCGGTGATCGTGCGCCACGTTTCCGACCAGGAGGCGGCGGCGCTGGCGCTCATCGAGAACATCCAGCGTGAGAACCTCAACCCGATCGAAGAGGCCAATGGGATCAAGCGGCTGATCGACGAGTTCAGGTATTCGCACGAACAGGCGGCCAGCGCGATCGGGCGCTCACGCAGCGCGACCTCCAACCTCTTGCGCCTGCTCAATCTCGCCGAACCGGTGCAGACCATGCTGCTCGCCGGCGATCTCGACATGGGGCACGCCCGGGCGCTGGTCGGACTGGACCGCGCCATTCAGCTGATGCTTGCCAGCCAGATTGTCGAGAAGCGCCTGTCGGTGCGCGAGGCGGAACGGCTCGTCACCACCGCCACGAGTCCGGGCGGAGTCGCCGCCGGCAATCGACGAATCGAACGCCGCAAGCCGCGCGATCTGGTGCGTATCGAGGAGGAATTGGCCGAGGCGCTGGGCACCGAGGTATCGATCACGGTCGGCGCCCGCAAGGGCGGTAGCCTGACGATCCGTTTCCACGGCCATGAGCAGTTCGAGGACCTGGTGGCGAAGCTGCGTGGATAGCCCTGCAACACCTTCTGGTTTGACCACACTGTGAGTGCGCCATTACAATTCATCGGCTTCGTTGGTGGAAACTAATGTTGACGTCCCTGGGCATCGGAAGACCCGCGATTTTGGGGAGTTCCTGAGCCATGTTCGTCGCCGTTGGTCTGCAAATCGCAGCGTTGCTGGTGCTGGCCCCGATAGCGGGGCTGGTGTTCGGGCTCGAGAGCGCAATTTCGCTCGGGCTCGGAGCAACGGTGGTGATCATCCCCAATGGGCTGTTCGCGTTGCGACTCTCGCTGCACAAGGGGCGCTCGCCGGAGTCTTACCCGGTGGTGTTCCTGCTCGGCGAGTTCGTCAAGCTCGGTCTGACCGTCGCCCTGCTGGTGGCGGTCATCAAGTGGGTGGAGCCGATCAGGTGGCTCGCCCTGCTGACCGGACTGATCGTGGCGCTGAAGATGCCCCTGTTCGTGCCCTTGGTGGCACGGCCGGCGATAGAGAAGGACAAGTGCCCCGGCGGTGAATCCGGCGGGGCGTAAGAAGAACGCTGGACTGGACGTTAACCAAAACTATGTCATCAGCTGCGAGCGCGCCGACCGCGTCCGAGTACATCGTCCACCATCTCACCCACCTGAACACTTCGGGTGCGGCGCAGAAGAACATCGTCGACTTCTCGATCATCAACCTCGACACGGTGTTCTACTCGGTGGCGATGGCGCTGCTCGCCGGTTTCCTGATGTATCGGGCGGCGCGGCGGGTGAACTCGGGCGTGCCGGGCCGCTTCGTCGGCGCCATTGAGGCACTGATCGAGTTCGTCCATGAGCAGGCTCGCTCGATCGTCAAGGGTGACGTCTCGCAGATCGCACCGCTCGCGCTCAGCGCCTTCGTCTGGGTCGTGTTCATGAATGCGATCGACCTGGTGCCGGTGGACCTGCTGCCCAAGCTTGGCCAGCTGGTTGGAATCCACTACATGAGGGTCGTGCCCACGGCTGATCTGAATGCGCCGATGGCGATGTCGATCGTGGTGCTGCTGGCCTCGCTGTACTACGGCATCAAGATGAAGGGCGGCGGCGGCTTCCTGCATGAGCTGGTCTCGGCTCCGTTTGGCGCGAAGATCGTGCTGGCGCCGTTCAACCTGTTGTTGCAGATCATCGAATATCTCGCCAAGACCGTCGCTCTCGGAATGCGGCTGTTCGGCAACATGTTTGCCGGCGAGTTGTTGTTCATGCTGATCGCGCTGCTCGGCGCCACCGCCACCTGGTGGGGTTTCGGAATGCAGTTCTTCGCCGGCCTGGCATGGGCGATCTTCCACATCCTGATCATTATCTTGCAGGGGTTCATTTTCATGATGCTCACGCTCGTCTACCTCGGACAGGCGCACGAGCATCATTGATCCAATTTCTTAGAAACTGGTCTTTTTTCAAGGAGTCATCATGACCAACGTTGCAATGGTTGCAATCGCCTGCGGAATCATCATCGGTCTGGGTGCGCTCGGCGCCTGTATCGGTATCGCGATGATGGGCGGCAAGTATCTTGAAGCAGCTGCCCGCCAGCCCGAACTGATGGACAAGCTGCAGACCAAGATGTTCCTGCTTGCTGGCCTGATCGATGCTGCATTCCTGATCGGCGTCGGTATTGCGATGATGTTCGCTTTCGCCAACCCGTTCGCGGGCTAGCCCTGGCGAGCCTCGCTCGCTGAACTCAGCACAGGAAGTATCTCGTGAATATCAATGCGACCCTAATCGCCCAGATGTTTGTCTTCGCGGCGCTTTGGTGGTTTACGGCCAAGTTCGTGTGGCCGCCGATCACCCAGGCCCTTGACGAGCGCGCCAAGCGCATTGCTGACGGACTCGCTGCCGCCGACAAGGCCCGGTCAGAACTTGCCGCTACCGAGCAGCGTGTCCAGGAAGAACTGAAAGTGGCTCGTGCCGGCGCAGCGGAACTGCGCGCCGGAGCCGAGCGCCAGGGCGCGCAGCTGGTGGACGATGCCCGCGGTGAGGCGAGCCGCCTCGTCGCGGCAGCCAAGAAGGCAGCAGAGGAAGAGGCCGAACTGGCGATGCAGCGCGCCCGCGAGCAGCTGCGTGACCAGGTCTCCTTATTGGCAGTGGCCGGAGCCGAGCGCATCCTGCGCAGGGAAATCGATGCCGCTCGCCATGCCGAGCTGCTGGCCAACCTCAAGAACGAGCTCCGGTAGTCAGCCATGGCCGAATCGCTCACGATTGCCCGACCCTACGCCGAAGCGGCGTTCCAGATTGCCCGCGACACCGGGTCGCTGCCGTCGTGGTCCGACGCCCTGGCGCGCCTGGCCGTGGTGGCTGGCACTGAGGCGGCCCGCGAACTGGTCGGCAACCCCCAGCTGAGCGCCGAGCAAGTCGCGATGCTGTGCATCGAGGTGGCCGGCCCGATCAGCGACCAGCAGAAGAACCTGGTCCGGGTGCTCGCCGACAACGACCGGATCGGAGTGCTGGCCGGGATTGCCGAGCACTTCGAACGCTTGCGCAACGATTTCGAAAGCGTGCTCGAGGCGGAAGTCAGGTCGGCGTATCCGCTCGACGATGCCCAGTTGGCGACGATCGTGGCATCGCTGGAAGAGAAATACCGTAGCAAGGTCAAGGCCCACGTGGTGGTTGACCAAGATCTGATTGGTGGCGTGTCGATTCGAGTCGGTGACGAAGTGATGGATGCATCGGTGCGCGGCAAGCTCGCGCAACTCGCAAGCACGCTCAGGAAGTGACGTACAGAACAGTCCACGCCCCGACGGGGCAGGAGAACACCCCATGCAATTGAATCCGGCAGAGATCAGTGAACTGCTGAAGAGCAAGATCGAGAACCTGCAGGTATCTGCCGATACCCGCAACCAGGGAACGGTGGTCTCGGTGACCGACGGCATCTGCCGGCTCCACGGTCTGTCCGACGTGATGCAGGGCGAGATGATCGAATTCCCCGGCGACACCTTCGGGCTCGCGCTCAACCTCGAGCGCGACTCGGTCGGCTCGGTGGTGTTGGGCCCCTACGAGCACATCAGCGAAGGCGACACGGTCAAGGCGACCGGCCGCATTCTCGAAGTGCCGGTTGGTCCGGAACTCATCGGGCGGGTGGTGAACTCGCTGGGCCAGCCGATTGACGGCAAGGGCCCGATCAACGCCAGGATGACCGACGTCATCGAAAAGGTCGCGCCCGGTGTGATCGCCCGCAAGTCGGTTTCGCAGCCGGTCCAGACGGGGCTCAAGTCGATCGACGCGATGGTGCCGATCGGCCGCGGACAGCGCGAGCTGATCATCGGCGATCGCCAGACCGGCAAGACCGCGGTGGCAATCGACACCATCATCAACCAGAAGGGCAAGGACCTGATCTGCGTCTACGTCGCGATCGGCCAGAAGGCCTCGACGGTCGTCAACGTGGTGCGCAAGCTCGAGGAATACGGCGCGATGGACTTCACCATCGTGGTCGCCGCCACCGCTTCGGAGTCGGCCGCGATGCAGTACATCGCCCCCTACTCGGGATGCACGATGGCCGAGTATTTCCGCGATCGCGGCCAGGACGCGCTGATCATCTATGACGATCTCACCAAGCAGGCCTGGGCCTATCGCCAGGTCTCGCTGCTGCTGCGCCGCCCGCCGGGACGCGAAGCATATCCCGGCGACGTGTTCTACCTGCACTCGCGGCTGCTCGAGCGCGCGGCGCGCGTCAACGAGGACTACGTCGAGAAATTCACCAATGGCGAGGTCAAGGGCAAGACCGGTTCGCTGACCGCGCTGCCGATCATCGAAACCCAGGCCGGCGACGTTTCGGCCTTCGTTCCGACCAACGTGATCTCCATTACCGACGGCCAGATCTTCCTCGAGACCGACCTGTTCAACGCCGGCATCCGACCAGCGATCAACGCGGGGGTATCGGTTTCCCGGGTTGGCGGGTCGGCGCAGACCGACATCATCAAGAAACTCGGCGGCGGCGTGCGCATGGCGCTCGCCCAATATCGCGAGCTGGCGGCCTTCGCGCAGTTCGCTTCGGACCTCGATGAAGCCACCCGCAAGCAGCTCGAGCGTGGGCGCCTGGTTACCGAACTGATGAAGCAGCCGCAATACCAGCCGATGCAGGTCTGGGAGATGGCTCTGACGCTGTTCGCGGTCAACAACGGCTACTTTGACGACATCGATGTCGCCAAGGCACTCGATGCCGAGCGGGCGCTGCGCGAATTTGTGCGCGCCAGCCATGCCGAACTGGTCGAAGAAATCAAGCGCGACATGAAGTTCAGCAAGGATATCGAGGCCCGGCTGCACGAGCTCGTCAAGGCCTTCAAGAAATCCGGCGCGTATTGAGCCCGGCGTTTTGAAGCGAACCACGACAAGGATTCGAAATGCCCGGAAGTAAAGAGATCCGGACCAAGATCAAGAGCGTCCAGAACACGCGCAAGATCACCAAGGCGATGGAGATGGTCGCCGCGTCCAAGATGCGCAAGGCGCAGGAACGGATGCGCAAGGCGCGGCCCTACGGCAACAAGATCCGCAATATCGCGGCCCACCTCGCCGAGGCCAACCCTGAGTATCGCCACCCGTACCTGGTTTCCCACGGGGAAGTGCAGGCGGCGGGCATCATCGTCGTCACCACCGACAAGGGACTCTGCGGCGGGTTGAACACCAACGTGCTGCGCGCCGTCACCGGCAAGCTGCGCGAGCTCGAGGACGGCGGGGTGCGGGTGCAAACCACAGCGTTCGGCAACAAGGGGCTCGGCTTCCTTAACCGGATCGGTGCCGCCGTGGTCTCGCACCTGGTGCACATGGGCGATACGCCGCACCTGGAAAAGCTGATCGGCCCGATCAAGGTCCAGCTCGACGGCTACGCGGCGGGCGAGATCGACGTGGTCTACCTGGCTTACACCCGCTTCATCAACACCATGAAGCAGGAGGCGGTGATCGAGCAACTGCTGCCGCTGCCGGCCGGATCTCTGAGCGAGAACCTGCTCGAGTATTCGTGGGACTACCTCTACGAGCCGGATGCGCCGACCGTGCTGGACGAGCTGCTGGTGCGCTACGTCGAGGCGATCATCTACCAGGCGGTGGCCGAGAACATGGCCTCCGAGCAGAGCGCGCGGATGGTCGCGATGAAGTCGGCGTCGGAAAACGCCAAGGAAGTGATCGACGAATTGCAGCTGTCCTACAACAAGGCGCGGCAGGCTGCGATCACCAAGGAATTGTCGGAGATTGTCGGAGGCGCCGCCGCCGTCTAGGCGGGGCGCCCAATTTTGCAGGGCGCCAGCCGCTTCGGCGGTGTGCGCAACCCGTACAGAACAGGAATCGAAACATGGCACAAGGTCAAATCGTTCAGTGCATCGGCCCGGTGGTCGACATCCAGTTTCCGCGTGAGGCAATGCCCAGGATCTATGAGGCGCTGCGGCTCGGCGACGTCGGCGAGAGCATGGTCGAGGCGGGGCTCACCTTCGAGGTGCAGCAGCAACTCGGCGACGGCGTGGTGCGCACGATCGCGATGGGTTCGTCCGACGGCTTGCGCCGCGGCATGAAGGTCGACGCCAGCGGAGCGCCGATTTCGGTTCCGGTCGGCAGCGGCACGCTGGGCCGGATCATGGACGTGCTGGGTCGCCCGATCGACGACGCCGGCCCGATCAAGGGCGATGAGCTGCGCCCGATTCACGCGCCAGCGCCAACCTACGAGGAACTCAAGCCCACGACCGAGTTGCTCGAGACCGGGATCAAGGTTATCGACCTGGTATGCCCGTTCGCCAAGGGCGGCAAGATCGGACTGTTCGGCGGCGCCGGGGTTGGCAAGACCGTCAACATGATGGAGCTGATCAACAACATCGCCAAGCAGTACGGCGGCTTCTCGGTGTTTGCCGGGGTCGGCGAACGCACCCGCGAGGGCAACGACTTCTACCACGAGATGAAGGAGTCGAACGTTCTCGACAAGGTGGCGATGGTCTTCGGCCAGATGAACGAGCCGCCGGGCAATCGGCTGCGCGTGGGCCTCACCGGCCTGACGATGGCCGAGAAGTTCCGCGACGAAGGGCGCGACATCCTGTTCTTCGTTGACAACATCTACCGTTACACGCTCGCCGGCACCGAGGTCTCGGCGCTGCTCGGGCGGATGCCATCGGCGGTGGGTTACCAGCCGACGCTGGCCGAGGAGATGGGCCGGCTGCAGGAACGGATCACATCGACCAAGACCGGCTCGATCACCTCGATCCAGGCGATCTACGTTCCGGCCGACGATCTTACCGATCCGTCGCCGGCGACCACCTTCGGCCACCTCGACGCCACTGTCGTGCTGTCGCGCGACATCGCCTCGCTGGGCATCTACCCGGCGGTCGATCCGCTCGACTCGACCTCACGCCAGGTCGACCCGAACGTGATCGGCGAGGAGCACTATCAGACCACGCGCCGGGTGCAGGCCACGCTGCAGCGCTACAAGGAACTGCGCGACATCATCGCGATTCTGGGCATGGACGAACTCTCCCCCGACGACAAGCTCGCGGTCTACCGGGCGCGCAAGATCCAGCGCTTCCTGTCGCAACCGTTTCACGTCGCCGAGGTGTTCACCGGTTCGGCCGGCAAGTACGTCACGCTCAAGGAGACGATCCGCGGCTTCCAGATGATTGTCGACGGCGAGTGCGATGCGCTGCCCGAGCAGGCGTTCTATATGGTCGGTACGATCGACGAGGCCTTCGAGAAGGCCAAGACGCTGAAGTAAGCGCAAACTTACGGGGAATCGCATGTCTAGCATTCACGTCGACGTCGTCAGCGCCGAAGAATCGATCTTCGAGGGCGAGGCCGAGTTCGTCGTGCTTCCGGGCGAGGTCGGCGAGCTGGGAGTCTTTCCGCAACACACTCCGCTGATCACGCGGATCAAGCCCGGCGCCGTGCGCATCAAGGTCGTCGATCAGGCCGAGGAAGAGATCGTGTTCGTCGCTGGCGGCATTCTAGAGGTCCAGCCGCGCCGGGTCACGGTGCTCGCCGATACGGCAATCCGGGCTCACGATCTCGACGAGGCCAAGGCCGAGGAGGCCAAGCGCGCTGCCGAGGATGCTCTCGCCAACCGCGAATCCGCGATCGACTACGCCAAGGCACAAGCCGAGCTGGCGGCGGCCATCGCGCAGATCGCGGCCATCCGCAAGCTGCGCGGCAAGTAGGCGCCGGCCGGCCGCAACGAACAGGGGCAGCTGCGGCTGCCCCTTTGTTTCTTCCCGGTCGCGGGTGCAAGCACCTGCTAGGCGTGGGAGAATAGCCGATTCAAACAGCGATGGCGGCGCCGTTGGCACCGGCCATCCCCCACCACGGAGGACTGTCCACTTTGGCTAGCCCAAATTATTCGTTCCAGAAACGCCAGAGAGAACTGGCCAAGAAGAAGAAGAAAGAAGAAAAACTCTCACGCAAGGCCGAGAAGAGCGGCACCACCGACAGCGCGGAGGGTGCCGACGGCCAGGGCGGGGAGCACGGAAATGCGGCTAAGCCGAGTGGAGATCAGCTCTAGGAATCGCCCGCCACCTGGTTGGCTTTCCCGGCGCGTCGCGACCATCAAGTGAAGCTCTTTCCTGGCCTGGATAGGCTTTATCTCGCCATGTTGCGGGTGATGCTGCGCCGGCTGGTGCGCGCGACCGTGGTTCCCGAGCAATTGGACGTGCCCGGCATCGACCGCGGCCGCCCGGTGGTCTATGCGCTGCAGATGCGCCAGGTCTCGACCTTGCTCATCCTCGACGACGTGGTCCGCAAGCTTGGCCTGCCCGAGCCGCTGCTGCCGCTGCTTTCGGGCGCGGTCAAGGAGCGGCGCTCGTTCTTCTTCCTGACCAACAATGGCCAGCCCACGCCTCTGCGGCGCAACCCCTACGTCTATTCGAGCCGTCTGCGCCGGCTGATTGACGCCACCCTGTCCGATGCCGCGGTCGACGTGCAGATCGTGCCGGTCAGCGTGTTCTGGGGGCGCGGGCCGACGACCCGCAAGGACACCGTGATCCGGGCGCTGTTTGCCGACAGCTGGCGTCCGCCGGGACGGATCCGCCAGGCAATACGGGTGCTGCTCCACGGCCGCGAGACGCTGGTCAAGTTCAGCGCTCCGGTCTCATTGCGCGAAGCGGTCAACTCGGCCGACCCGGCGACCGCGATGCGCCGAGTCGGCCGCTTGTTGCGTGGTCGCTTCAAACGCGAGCGCGAGCTCGCCGTCGGCCCCGACCTGTCGCACCGCCACACGGTGATCAACAACATGGTCGACAGCGCCCCGGTGCAGGCGGCAATCGCGGCCGAGGCGCAACGCAAGGGTACCGAACTTGGGCGCGAGGAACTGCGAGCGCGGCGCTACGCCTACGAGATCGCCTCTGACTATTCATATCCGGTGGTGCGTGCGTTCATCGTCGTGCTGTCGGTAATCTGGGACCGGATCTACGACGGCGTGAGGGTCCATCGCTTCGAGACCATCGAGAAGATTTCCGGCGCCGGACAGGGCACCGGAATCATCTACGTGCCGTGCCACCGCAGCCACATCGATTACCTGTTGCTTTCCTACGTGATCTATCGGCGCGGGTTGCAGCCGCCCCACATCGCGGCCGGCGCCAACCTCAACATGCCGGTGCTGGGAGGGTTGTTGCGCGCCGGCGGAGCGTTCTACCTGCGCCGTAGTTTCCGCGGCAATCCGCTCTATGCCGAGGTCTTTAACGAATACCTGCACACCATTTTGCGCCGTGGGTTTCCGGTCAAGTACTACATCGAGGGCGGCCGCAGCCGCGCCGGCCGCACCCTTTCACCCAAGGCCGGAATGCTGGCTATGACGGTCACCAGCTTCCTGCGTGATCATGAGCGACCGTTGGTGTTCGTGCCGGTCTACATCGGCTACGAGCGCCTTTTCGAGGGCGACTCGTACATCGCCGAGCTCTCCGGCAAACCCAAGCGTAAGGAATCACTCCTGGCCTTGCTGGGCACGGTGCGCAAGCTGCGTGAGCGCTGGGGCAACGTCTATCTCAACTTCGGCGAGCCGATCGCGCTCCAGCCCTTCCTCGAAGAGCATTGGCCGGGCTGGCGCGAATACGCCAACCGCGGCCTGGCCGAGCAGGCCGCCCTCGGGATCGATGATCCGCTCGAACGCGACCGCCGCGGCGCGATCAACGCATTGGCCAAACGGGTCGTCACCCGGATCAACGAAGCAGTGGTGATCAATCCGGTCAATCTGCTCGCGGTTTCGATCCTCGGCGCTGCACGCCCGGCGATGGACGCCGAATTGCTGGCCCAGCAGATCGACCTCTTAAAGCAGGTTCTGGTCGCCGCGCCCTATTCTTCCTGCATGCAGGTCACCGAGCTCGACGGCGCCGCCGTGGTCCGTTACGCCGAAGAGTTCAAGCTGCTCGACCGGGTCTCCCATCCTCTTGGTGACATCCTCCAGGTGGCACCGGAACAAGCCGCGAAGCTGGCCTATTTCCGCAACAACGTCTTGCACGCCTGTGCGATGCCGGCGCTGCTCGCGTGCCTGATTTCGCAGAACGAGCGCATCGGGCCGCCTGAACTGGTGCGGGTGGCGCGCCAGTTGTTCGTGTTCCTGCGCGGCGAGTTCCACCTCGCGGCGCAGGGTCCCCAGCTCGACGAGCGCATCGCGGCCTGCCTCGCCGCGCTGCGGGCCGCCGGACTGGCGCGCGAACAGGGCTCCTGGCTCACTTCTCCCGACCCGAGCACCCGGGAGTCGGTGGCGCTGCACGCGCTGGCCAATACCATCAGGCTGTCGATCGAGCGCTATGTGCTGGCGGTCGCGACCCTGGTGCGATCGGGTTCCGGCGTGCTCGGTGTCAATGAACTCGAGGAATACTGCTGCCTGCTGGCGCAGCGCCTGTCGCTGTTGCACGAGACCGGCGGTCCGGAGTTCTGCGACCGTGCGGTGCTGCGTTCCATCATCGATACCCTGATCGCCACCGGGATGGTGTTGGTGGTCGAGGAACGCCTGCACTTCGAGCAGGAATTGGTGGCGGTGGCGCGTGATGCGCAGTACCTGCTGCCGGCAGACACCCGGCTGGCGATCGCCCATGCCGGCCAACTGGCCCGTGCGGCCACCGAACCTGAAGCCGCAGTGGCGCTTGGCGAGACCGTTTCCTGAGCGCAGCGCTCTCCCGGCCCAAACCTTGGCGCCGGACCCGAAGTAGAATAACGGGTTCGGATCGGCGCAGGCGCGGGCGCGCCGTATTCCTTCACTGATACCGCCCGCAACCGGCCGTTGCGCCGGGACACAAAGGAAGCCAAGGCATTGAGCAACGACACCTTTCTGCGCGCGCTGCGGCGCGAACCGACCGACTACACGCCGATCTGGCTGATGCGCCAGGCAGGACGCTACCTGCCGGAATACAACGCCACCCGCAAGCGTGCGGGAAGCTTCCTGGCCCTGTGCAAGAACCCTGAGCTGGCCTGCGAGGTCACGCTCCAGCCACTCGATCGTTTCCCGCTCGACGCCGCGATCCTGTTCTCCGACATCCTCACCGTGCCCGACGCCATGGGGCTTGGCCTCTATTTCGCCGATGGCGAGGGGCCCAAGTTCAAGCGTCCGGTGCGCGACGAGGCCGCCGTCGCCGCGCTCGCCGTTCCTGATCCCGAAGCCGAGTTGCGCTACGTCACCGACGCGGTGCGCACCATCCGGGGAGCGCTCAATGGGCGGGTGCCCCTGATCGGTTTTTCCGGCAGCCCGTGGACGCTGGCCTGCTACATGGTCGAAGGCGGTGGCAGTTCGGATTTCAGGGCGATCAAGACCATGCTTTATCGGCGCCCCGACCTGATGCACCGGATCCTGACGGTCAACGCCGATGCAGTGGCCACCTACCTGAACGCGCAGATCGAAGCTGGCGCCCAGGCGGTGATGATCTTCGATTCCTGGGGCGGTGCGCTGGCCGACGGGGCTTTCCAGGAATTCTCGCTGGCCTACATCCGCAGGGTGCTGGATGGATTGCACCGTGATCGCGAAGAGCTGGTCACCCAGGCCGACGGCACCCAGGCGCGGCAGCGCGTGCCGGTGCCGGCAATCGTCTTCACCAAGGGCGGCGGTCTCTGGATCGAACAGATCGCGGCCGGTGGTTGCGATGCCGTCGGCATCGATTGGACGCTGGGGCTGGGTGCGGCGCGCGCGCGCGTCGGCGCCAAGTGCGCGATCCAGGGCAACCTCGATCCGATGGCGCTGATGGCCACGCCGGAGCAGATTCAGGCCGAGGCCATCAAGACACTCGAGGCCTACGGGACGCCGCAAGCCGGTGAGGGCTACGTCTTCAACCTCGGCCACGGCATCTCGCAATTCACTCCCCCGGAGAGTGTTTCGGCGCTGGTCGAGGCGGTTCATTCACACAGCAGGAAACAAAGGGCCTCTGGGGTTAGCGCGCCCTCACTTTGACGCAAACCCAGGTTTCAAGGTGCTTGCGAGGGCTCTTATCGCAAGGAATCTGGAGGTGCCGAGGCCGACTTATGCACATCGGAGCGCCCTCCGAGGGTTGCGAGTCTTGTTTAGATACGTTTGGCAAGATATCGCCGTAACTATCTGAATCGATGGTACTAATCGCCGTTGAATCGGAATTTGGCCCAGCAGCGGCGTTGGTTTGTTGTGGTTTTCCGCAGGCGCTTGACTTAATTGCCCACAGTTTTGTCCACAGGCCGGAGCCAGACTTGCGGAAATACCGTTCTAACTCTGAGGTTATTGGCTCAACCTCAAGCGAAATCTCAAGATCGGGCTTGATTTTGACCTCCGGTCCGGTGGTTGCGGAGCATCCCAGAACGTGACTGCGGCGACGCCGATCTTTGCCCGGGTGGCGCTCGACATACCGATCGCGCCGTGGTTTGACTACCTCGTTCCCGATGATCTCGTCGACCGTCTGCAGGCGCGCGACTGGGTCCTGGTGCCCTGGGGACGTGGCCGTCGCGTCGGGTTGGTGATCGAGGTCGGCAACCAGCCGGAACTCTCGCCCGACAAGATTCGTCCGATCGCCAGCCTGATCGAAGCGGCGCCCCGGCCGGACGCCGCCTGGCTGGAACTGGTCGAATTCGCCGCCCGTTACTACCACCGCCATCGCGGTGAAATCGCCTTGCCGGCGCTGCCCCGGCTGTTGCGCACGCCACCCACGGCGCGCGCGCGCGGTTGCGCCTTCGAGCGGGCCCGCAAGCGCGCCGCCGTGCCGGCCCCGATCGCCAGCAGCGCTGCCCCGGCCAGCACCGAACTGGTCGAGCTCAACGCCGACCAGCAAGCGGCGCTGGACGCCCTGCTGGCCTCGAAGGGGTTCGCGGTCCACCTGTTGCACGGCATTACCGGCAGCGGCAAAACCGAGGTCTATCTGCGCTGGATGGCGCACATTCTCGCCCGCGACAGCCAGGCCCAGGTCCTGATGCTGGTTCCGGAGATCGCCTTGACGCCGCAACTGGCGCAGCGCGTCGGCGAGCGCTTTCCGGGCCTCGAGGTGGCGGTGCTGCACAGCGCTCTGGGCGAGGCCGACCGGGCGGCCCGCTGGCTCGCGGCTGCCGACGGTCGCGCGCGCCTGGTGATCGGTACCCGGCTGGCAGTGCTGGCGCCATTGCCCGCGCTGGCCGCCATTGTGGTCGACGAGGAGCACGACCCGTCGTTTCGCCAGCAGGAGGGGGTGCACTACAGCGCCCGCGACCTCGCGGTGGCGGCGGCATCCTTGCGCGGCATTCCGGTGGTGCTCGGTTCGGCGACCCCGGCGCTCGAGAGCTGGTTCTCGGCGCGGCGCGGCCGCTATCAGGTCCTGACACTGCCCGCGCGCGCCACTGGCGCGGTGCTGCCCAACCTGCGCATCGTCGATGCCCGCGGTGCGCCCGGGCCGGCCAGCCTGACCGAGGTCGCGCGCACCGCCATGACCGCCGCGCTCGAGCGCGGCGAGCAGTCGCTGGTGTTCATCAACCGCCGCGGCTTCTCACCGGTGCTTTCATGCCAGAGCTGCGGCTGGCTCAGCCAGTGCCCGGATTGCTCGGCGTATCGGGTGCTGCATCGCACCGGCGCGCGCTCCCGGGGTGGCGCCCGCTATTCTCTCCAGTGCCACCACTGCGGGGCGGCGAGCCCGGTTCCGCGCGCCTGTCCGGAATGCGGCAATGTCGACCTGCAGCCGCTCGGCGCCGGCACGCAGCGCATCGAGCAGGAACTGGTCGCGCTCTTTCCCGGCGCCCGGGTCGGTCGGCTCGATCGCGATGTGGCGAGTCGCCGCGGCGCCGCCGAGAAGGTGCTTGATTCGTTCCACGCCGGCACGCTCGACATCGTGGTGGGAACCCAAATGCTGGCTAAGGGCCACGACTTCCAGCGCCTGGCGCTGGTGGTGGTGCTCGACGCCGATGCCGGGCTCTATGCCGCTGACTTTCGCGCCCCCGAGCGGCTCTTCGCGACCCTCACCCAGGTCAGCGGGCGCGCCGGCCGGGCCGCGCCCGAGCTGGCGCCGCGCGGCGAGGTGATCGTCCAGACAAGGTATCCGGAACATCCAATGTTCGCGGCCCTGAAGGCGCACGATTTCGCCGGTTTCGCCGATGCGTTGCTCGAGGAGCGCCGCGAAGCCGGTTTGCCGCCCTATCGCTACCTCGCGCTGTTGCGCGCCGAGGCGGCCGAGCTGGACGAGGCGCTGGCTTTTCTCGCCGCGGCCAAGCGCGCAGCGGCGGCCGATGGCGAGAGCTGGTCGGAAATCACGATCTTCGATCCGGTGCCGATGCCGATGGCGCGCATCGCCGGGCGCGCCCGCGCGCAGTTGCTGGCCGACTCGCCGTCACGCCAGGAGCTGCACCGCTTCGTCGCTGCCTGGCTGCTGCGGTTGGACGAACTGGCGACGCGGGTGCGCTGGCAGCTCGAGATCGACCCCAACGAGATCTGAGCCCGGCCCGCGACGATGTCCAGTTCACTGAACCCCGCGCAGCGCGCTGCGATCCGCTATCTCGACGGGCCCTGCCTGGTGATCGCCGGTGCCGGCAGCGGCAAGACCAGGGTCATCACCCAGAAGATCGTCCACCTGGTGAATTCGGGTTTCGATCCCGCGGCGATCGGTGCGATCACCTTTACCAACAAGGCGGCCCGCGAGATGGCCGAGCGGCTCAAGCCGATGCTGCCGCCGCGTGAAGGCGGGCGCGCGCCGAGCGTGTCGACCTTTCATTCGCTCGGGGTGCGAATCCTGCGCCGCGATGGTACCCGGCTGGGTCTCAAGCGCACGTTTTCGATCCTCGATGCCGAGGACGCCACCAACATCGTCCAGACCGCGCTGGGCACCACCGACCGCAAGGCGGCGCGGGCCACGCTCCACCGGATTTCGCTGTGGAAGAATGGGCTGCTCGAGCCCGACCAGGCGGCGGCGGTGGCGGCCAGCGAGTCCGAGCGCCAGGCGGTGCGCGCCTACCGCGACTATGCCGCCACTCTCACCGCCTACCAGGCGGTGGACTTCGACGACCTTATCCGGCTGCCGGTGCAATTGCTGCGTGAACACCCCGAGGTGGCGCAGGCCTGGCGGGAGACCTTGCGCTACCTGCTCATCGACGAGTACCAGGACACCAACACCTGCCAGTACGAGCTGCTGCGCCTGCTCTCCGGACCGCGGGCCGCGTTCACCGCCGTCGGCGACGACGACCAGTCGATCTATGGCTGGCGTGGAGCCACCCTCGAAAATCTCCAGCGCCTGGGCATGGACTACCCCCAACTCGAAGTGATCAAGCTCGAGCAGAACTACCGCTCGAGCACCACCATCCTGGGCGCGGCCAATCACCTGATCGGCCACAACCCCAAGCTTCACGACAAGCGCCTCTGGTCGGAGCTCGGAACGGGGGACCCGATCACGGTGGTGATGTGCGCCGACGATGAAGCCGAGGCCGAGTCGATCACCATGCGAGTGCAGGCGCTGCGCTTCGAGCGCCGCCTGAGCTGGTCGGATTTCGCAATCCTCTATCGCGGCAACCACCAGGCGCGGGTGTTCGAGCAGATGCTGCGCAAGGAGAAGGTGCCCTACGTGATCTCGGGCGGGCAGAGCTTCTTCGAGCGCGCCGAAATCCGCGATCTGCTGGCCTACCTGCGGCTGCTGCTCAACGATGACGACGATCCCGCCTTCATCAGGGCGATCACCACTCCCAAGCGCGGCGTGGGTACCGCGACGCTGGCTGCGCTCGGCACCTATGCCGGCGAGCGCCAGCTGTCGATGTTCGCGGCGCTCTTCGAGAGCGGGCTGGAAACGCGCCTGGGCGAGCGCCATCTCCGGGACCTGCACACCTTCGGCGAGTTCATCAATCGCATCGCCTACCGGGCCGGCCGTGAGCCGGCGGCCCAGGTGCTCTCCGACCTGGTGAGCGGCATCGAGTATCGCGAACACCTCTTCGCCAGCAACGACGACAAGGTTGCCGCCGGCAAGTGGACCAACGTCGGCGACTTCATCGGCTGGCTCGAGCGGCGCGCCGAGCAGGACGGCGACAATCTGCTCCAGCTTGCCCAGACCGTCACCCTGCTCTCCCAGATCGACCAGCAGCGCAGCGACGGCGACGCGCTGCGCCTGACCACCATCCACGCGGCCAAGGGACTGGAGTTCCCGCACGTCTACGTCGCCGGCTGCGAGGAGGGCCTGCTGCCCCACCACGGTGGCCTGCCCGCTGACGGCGAGAGCGCCGAGCCGGCCGCAGCAGCGGCGCTTTCCGCCCATGTCGAGGAAGAGCGCCGCCTGATGTACGTCGCGGTCACCCGCGCGCAGCGCAGCCTGACGCTCACCTGGTGCAACACCAGGCGCCGCGGCAAGGAGAAGGTCGGGCGCGAACCGTCGCGGTTCATCACCGAGATGGAGCTGGCCGCGCGCGCGCCCGCTGCGGCCACCATCACCGGCGCTGCCGCCCGGGGACGACTCGACGGATTGCGCGATTTGCTGGCCAGCAGGAAGTCGGCGCCCGCTGATAACTGACCAGGTGCGCTCAGGGCGCTGGCAGGCCCCTGCGGTGACGCCAGAACCGACTCATCAGCGGCTTGACACTGGTTCCGTGGACGAGAATGGACAGCGCTACTGCAATGAGCGTCAATTGGATCAGATCCAGGGCCAGATCCTCGGGGAGACCGTGTTGTATGGCATACATCAGGTAGTACAGCGAACCGATGCCGCGTACCCCGAACCAGCCCACCATGCCGCGTATCGGCCACGAAGTGCGGGTCGCCAACAGGCCGACGAGGACGCTGACCGGGCGTGCCACCATAAAGAGAAACAGCGCCAGCCCCACCGCACGCCAGCTCCAGGAATCGAGAAACAGCGTGCCACCGAGCAGCAGAATGAGCACCATTTCCGAGAGGCGCTCCAGATGTTCCTTGAACACCAGCGATCCTTCACTGACGCTCGGCGTGTGATGACTGTCCAGGCCGGCGCTTGCCGCTTTGGGCTTGACGCCATCGGCTTGGTGCCGGTCCGGGGAATCCCGCCTGGCCCCGACCAGTTTATCTTCAGTCTGGCGCAGTGCAACGGCAGCAAAAAATACCGCCAGGAATCCCCATGCATGAACCAGCACACTCAAACCGTATACCAGGCCGATCAGGCCGAGCCCGAGGAAGTCGTCCATGAGCTTGTGCTCGGGCGGATCGCCGCGCAGTTTCCATGCCAGACGGCCCAGCGCGGCGCCGGAAATGACCCCGATGGCGATTCCCGCCACCGTAGCCCACAGCACATCCACCAGCGCCCAGTGCAGACCGAATTCACCGAGATCGTGCAGTCCGAGTAATCCCATTCCCAGCATCACAAACGGAAAGGCGCTGCCGTCGTTCATGCCCGCCTCGCAGGTCAAGGTGAAGCGGAGTTGGTCGCGATCGCCGGGATGGCGGATCTGGACATCGGTCGCAAGCACCGGATCGGTGGGCGCCAGGATCGCGCCCAGCAAGACGCCCGCACCCGGCGACAAACCGAGTGCGTAGTGGGCGAAGGCGGCGACCGTTCCGACGCTGACCGCCATGGAAGCCGTTGCCAACAAAATCGGTGTACGCCAGCGGGGAAAACTGACCGGCACGGGCATCTTGACGCCGGCGGAAAACAGCGAAATCAGCACCGCCACTTCGGTCAGCACTTCGAGCAGCGCCGACTCCTTGAGCGGATTGAAGTGGAACAGTTCGAGCACCGTCGGCCCGACCAGCACTCCCAACGCCAGATAGACAATGGCGGGTGTGACCGGAAGGCGCTTGAGCATCGACGAAGTCAAGCCCCGCGCGAGCAACAGGCCACCCACCAGCAGAAACCAGTCCGCGTTTGTCATGGATTGCGTCGATCGCTAACGTCCACCCCCCCAACGGTAGAGAGCGACTTCTAACTGTGGGCAATCTGTTTCTTGGTGAACAGGTAGTCTTTCAGTTCTCCGGAAAATTTTTGGTCCTTGCGCCGAATCCATTCCAACAGCATCGAGGCGTGCTCCTTTTCCTCGTCGCGATTGTGCTCGAGAATGACCTTCAATTCCGGATCCTTGCATGCGTTAGAGCGCTGGTTATACCAATCAACGGCTTCCAGTTCTTCCATCAGGGAAACGATCGCCCGATGCATATCGCGTGTTTCATTGGAAAGCTCTTCTATGGGCTCGTGGTAACCGACGTTGGACATGTTATTTTCTCCCCTTGGTTGCAGCGAATCTCGACGAGAGCCGGGCGTCCCGGTCCAAATCGCCGGAATCGGCGTGCATCGTGTCAACTAATGTACAACGGAGCCCTACATGGCCACCACCTCTCCCACAATCAAGGTCGCCGTCGTCCAGGCCGGAGCGATCCCGTTCGACACCGCCGCGTGCGTCGCCAAGGCGGTGCGGCTGACCGCCGAAGCAGCGGCCACCGGCGCCGAACTGGTGGTCTTTCCTGAGGCGTTCATACCGGGATATCCCAAGGGCATGAACTACGGCCTGGTCGTGGGCGCACGCGACCCGCTGGGACGGGAGGAATTCCGTGCCTACCTCGAGGCAGCGATCACGGTGCCTGGACCGGAGACCGAACAACTCGGCGAGGCGGCAGCGGCGGCCGGCGCCTTCGTCGTGATTGGCGTAATCGAACGCGAGGGCGGCACCTGCTATTGCACCGCGCTGTTCTTCGGCCCCGACGGCAGCCTGCTGGGCAAGCACCGCAAGCTGATGCCCACCGTGATGGAGCGCGTGATCTGGGGCTTCGGCGATGGTTCGACGCTGACCGTGGTCGACGCGCCGTTCGGTCGGATCGGGTCGGTGATCTGCTGGGAAAACTACATGCCGATGCTGCGCATGGCAATGTACGCCAAGGGCGTGCAGTTCTATTGCGCCCCGACCGCCGACGACCGCGAGACGTGGCTGCCGAGCATGCGCCACATTGCACTCGAGGGGCGCTGTTTCGTGCTCACCGCCTGCCAGTACCTGCGCCGCGGCGACTTCGTCGGAACGGAACGGATCTCGCTGGGCGACGCGCCCGATGCCGTGCTGATGCGCGGCGGCAGCGCGATCATCGATCCGCTCGGCAACGTGCTCGCCGGCCCGGACTTCAGCGGCGAAACCATCCTGACCGCCGAACTTGATTCCGGCGACATCGGTCGCGGCAAGTTCGATTTCGACGTCTCCGGGCACTACAGCCGTCCCGACGTCTTCCAGCTCTCGGTCAACGAGGATCCGATGCCGGCGGTCGTGACCCGCAAGTCGCCGGCCTGAGCCCGCGCCAGCCATGAGCCTGTACGAACGGTACGTGCTGCCGCGTCTGGTCAACTGCGTCTGCGGGACCGGATCGATGCGGCGGCAGCGCGAGAAGGTCGTGCCGGCGGCGCGCGGTCGGGTGCTCGAGATCGGCTTCGGTACTGGCCACAATCTGGCGCACTACGACCGCCACCGGGTCGAGCATCTCTGGGCGCTCGAACCTTCGCGCGAGAGCTGGGCGCTGGCGCGTGCGCGCGTCGCGGCGGCGGCATTCCCGGTTGAATACCTGCCCTGCGGTGCCGAGCAGATACCGCTCCCCGCTGCGGCGGCCGACACCGTGGTGGTGACCTTCTCGCTGTGCACCGTCGGCGATGTCGCCCTCGCCCTGGCCGAAATTCGCCGCGTGCTGCGCCCCGGCGGCGAGCTGGTGTTCTGCGAGCATGGCGCGGCGCCCGACGCAGG
>JAHYJF010000341.1 GCA_019428955.1 Burkholderiaceae bacterium | reverse complement strand
CCGCGCCAGCGAATTCGCTGTTCCCTGCCGGGTTGTAGTTCGCCGTGCCGGGATGCAGGCTCATCGGTGTGGGCCAGGATGAAGATGCGCAGCCGCTGGTGCGGCGCGCCAACTTCTGACGCCGAGAACAGGCCCGCCGCAGGCGTATAGCCCATGCCCCAAAGCTCTCGCAGGACGGTTTCGAGGCCGAGGGTGACGTGACCGGGGACGTTCTCGAGGAATACCCATTCGGGCTGGCATTCCCCGACAACCCGGGCGACGTCGGGCCAGAGGTGGCGGGGATCGTCCGCACCGCCGCGCTTTCCAGCGGCGCTGAAGGGCTGGCAGGGATATCCGGCGAGGATGATGTCGAAGGCCCCGCAGAAAGGCCGGGCATCGAAACTGCGCAGATCATCCCAGATCGGGGCCGGGGCGAAGTATCCGGCGCGCTGGGCTGCGATGAGAACGGAGCGGGGCCAGTCCTCCCACTCGACAAAGGCGCGAGTGTGATATCCCGGTTCGGCGAGCATGAGGCCCAAATCCAAGCCTCCGCCGCCTGCGCAGAGGGACAATCCGTGCCGGGGGCGTGACACCATGCCATTCACCGCACCCCCCGCATCCGGAGGCGTTCGGGCGTGACGAGACCGCGCACCAGCATCAGGTCGCGGATGCTGTTGTTGATCGCGCTGACCGGTAGGAAGCCGTCGGCGTTGACCATCTTGGCATAGAAGGCGGCTTTCTCGTCGTCGCTGAGCCGGGGAGCTTCTTCGCGTTTCCGCCGCCGTTTGGCCTTTTGGCCCTTGGCGGTTGCGATAGCTGTCTGCGCATCGCGCTGGGCCGCCCGCTCCATGAACCGGTCGAGGGCCTTTGGGCCATCGGGCGGGTTCGGATGATCGGCCCGGGTCTCGACGGCGACCTCGATGATCCGCTTCCGCGACAAGCCGATATCGTCAATCCAGCGGCGAACGTGCGTTCTGGCAGGCCAGCCCTGCCACCAGGCGGGCAGGGTGGCATTGGCGGCGAAGCCCAGCGCCGTCAGCAGTTCTGCGAAGAACCGATCAAAATCGGCCTCGCGCGCTTGCGCGTCCTCCTCCTCCTTTACTGGTTTACTTAGTGGTTCTCTTACAAGGTTAGTGTCCGGATTCCGGACACGGCTTTCGGCATTTTCCGGACACGGATCGGGGCAAAAACCGGACACGGGTTCAGTGTCGATTCCGTGTCCTGAATTCGGACACGGATCAGTCTCTGGGAGGGCGTTCGGGTCGCAACCGTCTGCAAAACAGGGGTTTTCTCTGAGGGTGCTATCTCCGTGTCCGATTTCCGGACATGGAGCCCCATCTGCCGGTGTGAAACCCGGCTCGAAGCACAGGATGTAGCGGGTGGGCAGCTGGCGCTTGCTCACGGGATCGATGCGAGGAACCCTGCGCAACAGGCTCGCTGCCTCGAGCTGGCCAATATGATCGTTCAAGGTCGAGCGGCTGATTTCGCAATCATGCGCGAGCCTGTCTTGCGAGGGGAAACAGCCATAGTCCGGGTTGAACCGGTCGCACAAATGCCAAAGCACGATCTTGGTGGTGGGCTTCAACCCGCGCTGCTTGATGGCCCAGTTGGTGGCTTCATGGCTCATGGCGCCGCCCTCCGCGAAGGCGACGCGATGCGCGTCGTAAAACCTTGGTTGGCCAGTGCGCCCAGCGCGTCGCCGAGGCTGCGCACCAGCGCCCAGCCAAACCCCTGCGCCAGCACGGCATCGCGAAACGCTTCCTGTGCGGGGCTGAGCCGACCCTTGAGGGATTTCAACTCGAGAAACAGCACGCGACCATCGCAAAGCACGACCAAATCGGCAAATCCGGGATGGACGCCCATGCCGACCAGGATCGCTTGGCGCTTAGCGCCGCGTGGGCCTGACTCGGTCACCTCATTGGCGCAGTGATGAATGATAGCCGAGCGGGGCAGGGCAAAGTGCAGGGCCTGTACCACAGCGCGCTGCAGATCGGCTTCGGGTGTGCCGCGGCGCTTCATTGCCCGGCCTCCGGCTCAAACCGCTCGACATGGCGCTGACGCAGGGGGCGCCGCGCGTCGATCACGAACAGGAGCGCCCGGGCGTCGCGACGCTCCGTATCGCTTTCGCTGTGGGTGACCAGAACGTTGCAGGCGAGGCGGATCAGGTGGTCAGAGTGATGGGCGACATCGGCAATAACAGCGCGGGCCTCGTTCACGCGCGCGGCAGGCCAGGCTCCAGTTGTACGGGGCACGTTGAAGGTGCGGGTGTCATGCCGAGTCATCGGCGGCCTCCCGCACGCTTGCGACGGGGGGCGTTGGTTTCCTGTTCCTCGAGCCAGTCAAGTACTGCGCTGCGCCGGTAGAAGATCTTGCGCCCGGCCCGAATGCAGGGTGGTCCCGAGCGTGACGTATCCCAGCGGCGCAACGTGTCCTCAGACACCCCGAGCTGATGGGCGAGTTCCGTGCGGCTGATCCAGCCGCTCATCAAGGTGCTGGGCGTCGGTTTGCCTGTGGATGCGCCGATAAGTTCCTGCATGTCGCGTCTCCAGAATTGCGACCCGAATGCGGGTCTTTGCTGGTGACTACTCAGGCATATGTCTCGGGGTGGCAGGGAGGCACGGGGTGGCACGAAACCCGTGACCCCTGTGCCACCCCTTGCTTTTTGGTATTTCGGCGGTCGTAACGGTCAGGATAGGCCGCTACGCTGCGTTGCAGCAATTCCGCGCTCGACGGCATTCGGCTGCAACCAGCGGCAAATCCCCAGATTTACAGGGGGTTCGCGCGCATTGAGCGGCAAGGAGGGGGTGGCAACCGGCGAAAGAGCCTGCCACCCCCTGTGTTTATTGGGATTTTGCAGGCTGACGTCCAATTGCCGCTGCGTCGACGGCACCAAGTGCGCAGTCTTCAGGTCGATCAACCCAATCTCAAATGCGCCAAGCGTATGGGGGGAAACGCCGGAATCCCAATAAACACAGGGGTGGCACGCAGTTTGTCTCCGTCGTGCCACCCCGTGCCTCCCTGCCACCCTCAAGGCCATGCTTTGCTTGATATCAGGCCGGAACTACGCGTCATGACAGGGCCAGGAGAGAGGTTTGTGTATGGTGGACCGACAAAAGCTGAGCGAGAAGGTTCTCCGCGATGCCGAGCCCGCCGAGGGGCGGGACTACCAGATTTTCGATTCTGAGGTGCGCGGTTTTGCTGCCTGCATTTACCGTGGCGGTGGACGGGCATTTACACTCGATTACCGTTACGCCGGGAAGCAGCGCCGAATGACCTTCGCACGCTGGCCGGAATGGGGCGTGACTGCCGCACGTG
>JAHYJF010000340.1 GCA_019428955.1 Burkholderiaceae bacterium | reverse complement strand
GGGTTCAGGAAAGGTCCACTACGGGATCGGAGCCGCCGTCGACGCGATGAGCTACGGGGGAATCGGCGCGGTCCACCGACTCGTTCACAAGCTCGGATTGTGTTCCCCGCCAGCGAGTGTTTCCATGAATCACGGAACTTGCCTATAATGGGTTCCGTCAGCTGACCAGGAAGTTTTCCTCCCTCGCCGGCCAATGAAGAAAGGCGCCCCGTTGGTGACACAACGGAAGCGCCGGTGACAACTGTGACAGCACCACAGCCATCGACTACAAGCTATCCGATTTTGTTGATCAATTCCACACCGACTGCCGCGTAACTCCGTGCGGGTTGTGCGGGATGGTTCATCCTGGGCGAATCCACGGATACGTCGAGCGGAAGTTCCGGGACCGGAAGCTCGGGGAGAACGTCACGATCATCATCCCGGTGATCCTCTGCCCGATAGCCCGTGCTGTGAAGACCCAATACACAAAACGACTCTTGCCGGAGTTCTTGATCCCGCACAGCGTGATCCGCCTGGACTACCTCTTGGAGGCCGCCGACCTGCCGAAGGCGGAGCGAAGTGAAGCTGCAGTCTGCGATCTGATCGGCTGCCTTGATCCGCGCACCGTGCGGCATCAGATGCAACGCCTGGCGATGGCGATCAACGCGGTATCGCTTGATCTCACCGGACGGCGAGCGGCGACGCCCGAGCTTGGAGAGCTTCCGCAGATCAGTCCGGGAACGCCCCCTGAGGAGCGACTGGCCATACTGTTCGACTCGCAGATCCGTGCCGGGCAGCGAGCTGGAAGCGCGCCCGTAGCGCCATCTGTGCGACAGCTTCTGCAAGCGGCGATGGGCACACAGGGCACAACGAAACCATCGAATCGTGCCTCTTCGCACATCCATCCGCCGTGATAGACCTCCTGACATGATGGAGGACACCGTGAACGAACCGAACTGGAAGGAACTGGACGAGCAGTATCTGGCAGCGTGGCAGCAGCGCGTTGAGCTGGTCGAGACGTTGCTCGATGAGCGCATCCACGAGACCGAGCGAGCCGAGATCCGCCGCAGTTATGTCCGAGCGCACGGGGTGAGCGAGCGCACGATCCGCAACTACCTCAGGCGATATCGAGAGGACGGCGCCGACGGATTGCTGTTCTACCAAGCCCGGCGGGTACACCGTTCCCCCCGTATTCATGACGCGGATCTGCGTGAGAAGCTTCTCGCCTTGATAGAGGAGCATCCTCGCCGCACGATCCCGCAGCTGCGACGGATTCTCATCCGCGACCCGGACTCCAGCGAAGCGATCAGCGCGGTAAGCGACCGCTCGATCTACCGCTTTCTGGCAGAACAGGATCTGACGCAGAAACAGCGGGCCGCCAAGGCCATCGATCCGTCGCGACGAGGCTACCGGCAGTTTGAGGCGGCCGCCTCGATGGAACTCGTGCAGGGTGACGCTCGCGACGGCATCTGGCTGCCGGACCCTGAAGATTCTGAGAAGACGCGCAAGACCTACCTCTTCGGCTGGATCGACGACTACTCGCGGAAGTTCCTTTCGGCCCGCTACTACTGGGACGAGAAGCTTCCTCGACTGGAAGACTCGTTCAAGACGATGGTGCTGCGCTGGGGCATACCGAAAAAGGCATATCTGGATAACGGGAACGTTTATATCGCATCGCAGTTCGCCTTCGTGCTCTCGCGCCTTCAGATCCGCAAGATCCATCACAAGCCCTACCAGGCCTGGGCGAAGGGGAAGGTCGAATCGGTGATGAAGACGCTGAAAAACGAGTTTCAATCGGAAGCCCAACGAGCCGGGTTCCGTACCCTGGAAGAACTGAACTCCGCCCTCTGGGCCTGGATCGATGTCGAGTACAACCGCCGCAACCACTCAACCACCGGCGAGCCACCGAATGCCCGCTTTGCCGCCGGGCTGCCTGCTGATCACCGCCGGATTGAGAATCTGGAATGGTTTGAGTCACTGTTCCTCGTTCGCGACACGCGCACCGTGCACAAGTACGGCCTTATCAAGCTGGAGGGAAACAAGTACCGCACCGAGGCTCCGCACGGAACCGTGATCGAGGTACGCTACAACCCCTTCGATTTGTCGGCCGTATGGCGCTACGAGAAAGATATCTGCGTTGAGACCCTCAGCGTACACGCGCTCAACCGCCAGGTTACCCAGCGCTTGCCTGAGGAGAGCGGGGCCCCCGCGCCGAAGGTCTCCGAGGCCGCCTCTCGGTACTTCACCGAACTGCGCGAACGCCAGGCACATACCCGAAACGCAGAAGCCACTCCACGCTACAGTCGACTCTCCAAGGCAGGACAATCATGAAGCAGGCAATCCTCAACCACTACGGCTTCTCCCGGCTTCCCTTCAGCAAAGACATCTCGCCAACCGAGGTCTTCCCGACCGCATCCGGGCGCGAGGCCGCCTCCATGCTTGAACTCGGCCTGGAGACCGAGGACATCATGGTGCTCATCGGGCCCATCGGCTGCGGCAAATCGCTCGTCCTGCGCTCGGCTACACACCGTTTCGACTCCAACCAGTACCAGGTAATCTATCTGCGCGGCAGTATCGGCAAGCCCGCCGAGCTGTTCAAGCTCATCCTCCAAGGCATGAAGATCGACCCGCCGCACTCGATCACCAGGGCGAAGCCGCTGTTCTACGACGCGGTGGCAGAAGCAAAGCGGACGCCGGTGATCGTCATTGACGATGCTCAGGACACCTCCCCCGAGGCGCTGCTGATGCTCAAGGCGATGACCAATTTCGAGGCCGACTCCTCACATCGCATCACCTTCATTCTCGCCGGCCAACCGGAGCTTGCTGCGATTCTTCAGTACTCACACTTCGACGCGCTACGAGCCCGGATTCGCCTCTCTCACACCCTTGTACCGATGACCCTGGAAGAGACGATCGGATACATCGAGCACGGCCTGAAGATCGTGAACTACGCGGGATCGCTGTTCTCAGACAACGCCAGGATGGAGATCTTCCGTCGCACCGGAGGCATCGCCCGCGGCATAAACTCGCTCTGTTACCGAGCGATCCTCGGCGGGGCGATCGAACAGAAACAGATCATCGATACCGCCGACATTCCCGACGGAGCCGGATGATCTCGCCCGATCGGTTTCCTGACTCTGCCCCTGGAACTGCCGTCGGTCTTCCAGGGGCACTTCCGGCTGGCGACGTGCGGCAATCACACATGGCAGGGTGCGGAAAAACTTGCTGGCGGGGAACACCAGTGGATGCTCTGGTACCAGGTCGCGGGCAAGATGTACAACATGAGCGGCTCGCTCGGGCGGATCGACCAGTTCCTCTACCCGTACTACCGG
>JAHYJF010000013.1 GCA_019428955.1 Burkholderiaceae bacterium | reverse complement strand
GTCGGCGTGCCACCCGATTGCGGCGGGTCGTGGGCGTTGCCGCGATTGCTGGGTCAGCGCAAGGCAATGGAGCTTGCGCTGCTGTCGCCAATGATCGACGCCGCCGAGGCATTGCGCATCGGGCTGGTCAACCGGGTGGTGCCGCGCGCCGATCTGGAGGCCGAAGGCATGGTGATCGCACGCCGACTGGCCGCCGCCGCGCCTCTGGCTCAGGCCCGGACCAAGGCGTTGATCCGGGCGGGATGGGATGCCCGGCTGGAAGATCAACTGCAGGCCGAGCTGGACGCCTTTTCCGAATGCGCGCGCACAGACGATTTTGCCGAGGCGCTGGAGGCGTTTTTCGGCAAGCGGGCGCCCCATTTCGCGGGCCACTGACAGAAGGAATTCAAAGCAAATGACAGCCCCAACCCATTCGCATGGCATCCGCCGCGCCGCGGTGATCGGCGCGGGCCCGATGGGTGCCGGCATCGCCGCGCAGTTCGCCAACGGTGGCGTGCCGGTAGACCTGCTGGATGTCGCCGGCCCTGACACCGACCGAGATGCCCCCGCCCTGGCAGGTCTTGCCCGGGTGCAGGCGGCCAATGCATTTGCCACGCCCGAAGCTGCGGCGCTGGTACGGGTGGGCAACGTTGATGACCACATGAACCGGCTTGCAGAGGCAGACTGGATCGTCGAGGCGGTGGTCGAGCGGCTGGAGGTGAAGCGCGCCCTGTTCGCCAGAATCGAGGCGGCGCGCAAGCCCGGATCGCTGGTGTCGTCGAACACTTCGACCCTGCTGCGCGCCGATTTGGTGGCCGCAATGAGCGCGACGTTTGCCAAGGACTTCGTGATTATGCATTACTTCAATCCGCCCTGGATCATGCGGTTGGTCGAGTTGGTCGGCGGCCCGCAAACGCCACCCGGCATGCTCGCGCGGGCAAGTGCTGCGAACCGCGATCTGTTGGGCAAGGTGCCGGTGATCTGCCGCGATACGCCCGGCTTTAATGCCAATCGCATCGGCTGTTTCTGGATGGCGATGGCTGCACGCGAGGCGATGCGCCTGGGCCTGGGCGCGCAGCAGGCGGATGCCGTGCACGCAGCCTTCGGGATCCCGCGCACCGGCGTGTTCGGGCTGTTCGATCTGATCGGCATCGACCTGGTGCCGCACGTCTGGGGCAGCCTTCTGCGCAGCCTGCCCGCCGACGACGATTTCCAAAGGTTCGACATCACGACTGAGCCGCTTTTCCGCAGCCTGGTTGCAACCGGTCGCCACGGGCGCAAGACCGGCGGCGGGTTCTATCGCAAGGGCAGCAGTGGCGCGCGCGAAGTGCTCGATCTCGTATCCGGCGACTATACTGCGGAACTTCCGGCACCGGTGTTGCCTGGTGGCGGCAACCTTGCCGCCCTCGTTGCCGACCCTGGGGTGCTCGGGCACTTTGCCAGAGCGGTTCTGATTCACGTAATTGCCTATGCCGCAACGCATGCGCCCGACATTGCCGATGACGTGTCCGGCGTCGATACCGCGGTGGAACTGGGTTATTCTTGGCGCGAAGGCCCGTTCCGGCTGGCGGATCGGCTCGGGGTAGGCACGATCGCCGCCGCGCTTCGCGCCGAAGGGCGTGTGGTGCCTTCGTTGCTGTCTGCTGCGGTCGGCCTGGGCGGGTTTTACCGCGATGGCGTGGCATTGCGCGGCGACGGCAGCGGTTATGCTCGGCCTCTGCCTGAGGTTGCGCCGATCTGGCAACCCACCTCGGGACTGGCCTGAGCGAGCCTCCCACTTCGCCGCAGGCAATCGCGCACGTTCAATAGAAAACCGGCGGAGCGATGTGCTCCGCCGGTGAAATTTGGTCCAGTGCGAGCGTTCAGTTCGATCCGAACAGCGCGGTGAACTTTTCCTGGAATGCCGTCACCGCTTCAGCCGTCAGCTTGGCCGGGTCCGGGCGGCGCACATCGTCCATGTTGGCCACAGCGCCCGGAATATTCGGCAGCGCCGAGGCGGCCTTGCGCGCGATCGCCTCCTGCCCTGCCGGAGTGACCATGAAGTTGGCCAGCAACTGCGCCGCATTCGGGTGCGGCGCGACCTTCATCGTGTTGACATAGAACCTTGCGCCCCAGATCGACGGCGCGAAACCGGTTTCTACTGGCGCCCCGATGGCCTTTTCGTCGATCTGCGGTTCGCCGAACAGGATCACCGCCACCTCACCCGACGACAGCGCCTGCGCCGCAGTCAGTGCACTCGGATAGATGCGGGGCTTCATCGCGGCCAGACGGTCGGTGAAATCCTCGCCATAGTTTTCGTGCAGGTAAAAGTAGAAGTCGACAATGGTCGAAACCGAGGCGCGCGGAATGGCGATCAGCCCTTCCAACTCGGGGCGGAAGATGTCGTCATAGTCCTTGATCCCGTCGGGAACCAGTTCGGTGTTCCACGAATAGGTCAGGATTGTTGCATTCGATTCGAACGACACACCGCGCGGCATGCGCTCTTCGCGCTTGTAGTCGGGGTTATCGAAGGCGGGGCCGATGACGGGAACGAAGTAGCCCTTGGCCTCCTGATCGGCGATGGCCAGCAGGCTGGAGTTCACCACCACGTCGGCGATGCCCCTGCCGGTCTCGAATTCCACCGTGACCTTGGGGATCAGATCGGCGTCGATGGCTCGCACCACCTCAACCTTGATGCCATAGGTTTCGGTGAACTTCTCGGCCAAAGCGTTGAGTTGCTTGAGCCCCTGCGCGGAGTAGATGGTGACGCTGCCTTCGAGCTTGGCCGCGTCGATCACCTTTTGCCACTCGGGGCTGACTTCTTGGGCCATCGCTGGCGCCGCCGTCATCATGGCAGCGGCCGTCAAGCCACCCGCGACAAGGGCGCGGAAAGTTGTTGAAAACATGGTGCTCCTCCCGGTTTTGCGGCTGTTGCAGATTACAACCGACTAGTCGGTCTAGCATTAGATGCGAATCGATGCTTGTCAAGAAATATGCAGATCCGAACCCGCAAGAACGAAAATGATCTTGCAACCGACCAGTCGGTCATATGATTATCGGGCGATTCGGGAGGGGTACATGAAACACCAGGGAAAGGTTGCGCTGGTCACTGGCGCAGCGCAAGGCATCGGGATGGCCTGCGCCACTCGCCTGCTGGCTGAAGGCGCGCAAGTAGCGCTGTTGGACCGCGACGGCGACAGGCTGCACGCGCTGGCGGCGCGGCTCGGCGCCGGGACGCTGGCGATTTCGGCGGATCTGACAGGGCTCGGCACCGCAAGCGCTACAGAGATCGTGGCGCGGGTCACCGAGCGTTTCGGGCGGCTCGATATTTTGGTCAACAACGCGGGCGTGCTGCGGTTGCAATCGTTTCTCGACTTCGATCCGGATGACTTCAGCCTGATGATGGATGTCAACGTGCGCGCGCCGCTAGTGCTGTCGCAAGCGGCTGCACGGGCGATGATCGCGGGCGCGGCGGGCGGTGCGATCGTCAACCTGACATCGGTCACCGCCGAACTCGCGGCGCCGCTGATTGCCGGTTACGCCGCCTCGAAAGGCGCGTTGCGGCAGCTGACGCGGGTGATGGCGCTTGAACTGATCGGCCAGGGCATCCGCGTTAACGCCGTGGGCCCAGGCACCATCGGCACCGAGATGGCGGCAAATGCGGTGCTTGGCGACTCGGCGCAGCGCCACACAGTACTGTCGCGCACCCCGATCGGGCGGCTTGGCAAGACCGACGAGATCGCCAAGGCGGTGTCATTTCTGGCGTCGGATGATGCCAGCTACATCGTTGGCCAAACAGTCTATGTCGACGGCGGGCGACTGATCCTGAACTACGTCGTGCCTGTGGCGGAGGGGGACGCATGATCGATTTTCGCGGACGGGTCGCAGTTGTTACCGGTGCCGCCAGCGGCATCGGGCGGGGTCTGGCAGAACGCTTTGCCGCTGAGGGAATGCGGCTGGTGCTGGCCGATATTCAGCCCGAGCCGCTGCACGCCGTGGCAGCGGCGCTGCGCCTAAACGGCGCTGAGGTGGTGACGCAGTTGACCGACGTGGCCGATGCGGCGGCGGTGCAGGCGCTTGCCGACTGCGCCTGGAGCGCCTTTGGCGCCGTGCATGTGCTGTGCAACAATGCGGGCGTCGTGCCGGGCGCAAGGTTTCGCCCGATCTGGGAGACGGCGCCCGAAGACTGGCACTGGAGCCTGAATGTGAACCTGATGGGGGTGGTGCACGGCATTCTGGCCTTTGTGCCACGGATGCGCGCGCAAGGCGGCTGGGGCCATGTGGTCAACACGATCTCGGTGGCGGGTCTGGTCAGCGGCACCAACTCGCCCGCTTACGGCGCCGCAAAACACGCGGCGTTGCGCGCCACCGAGGCGCTCTATGCCGATCTCAGGGCCGAAGCCTCTCCCATTGGCGTCACCGCGCTCTGCCCTGGGGTGGTGGCAACCGGAATCGGCAACAGCGAACGTAACCGACCGGCAACTCTGGTGCCCGCGGGCGGCGTGCGTGACGACGACCCGCAAGCGAAAGAGAGGTATGCGAGCGCGAAATCGGCTGCTCTCATGCCCGCCGAGGTGGCAGAAATGGTGCTGCGGGCGATCCGCGAGCGGACCTTCTATCTGGTCACGACAACCGCCTTCGATCGGGGCGTGCGGGAACGCATGGACGCGATCCTGAACCGCCGCAACCCTGACTTTCCCGACATTCTGACCATGTCGCAGGAGGAATCCGATGCCCGCCGCTGAACGCCACAAAGGCCGCATCGTGATGATTACCGGCGCTGCCAAGGGCATCGGCGCCGCAACCGCGCGCCTGTTTGCCCAGGAGGGCGCGCGTGTGGTGCTGGCCGACATCGACACCGTCACCCTGGCCGAGACACATGCCGCGCTGCCCGGCGATGGGCATCTGGCAATCAGGCTCGACGTAACCTCGCAGCCCGATTGGCTGGATGCCGTGGCACAGGTTGGCGCGGCGTTCGGGCGGCTCGACGCGCTGGTCAATAATGCTGGTTGGGGAACGTTGCGGTCGATCTTTGACACGACGCCCGACCAGTGGCGGCAGATACTGGCGATCAACCTCGACTCGGTCTTTTTGGGAACCACGGCGGCCATGCCGCTGCTTGAGAAATCCGTCGATGCCGCCATAGTAAACGTTGCGTCGATCCGAAGCATGGTGGCGGGTTTTGGCTCTGGCCCTTACTCGGCGGCCAAGGCCGGGGTCGAGATGTTTTCGCGCGCGGCGGCTGTGGAGTGCGCCCAGACCGGTCGCAAGGTGCGGGTAAATTCGATCCATCCCGGTTTCGTCGACACCCCTCTTTCCAAGGCGCAGGGCGACGAAGCGCGCGAGGCGCGGCGGCGCTCGGTTCCGCAGGGCCGCATGGCTGAACCCGAGGAAATCGCGGCTGGAATCCTGTTTCTCGCGTCGCGCGAGGCATCCTATGTGAACGGCGCGGCGCTGGTGGTGGACGGGGCATTTACCGCCGTCTGATCGGTCTCAGCCGGACCGCAACGCTTGCCGTTGTTCCACCCCGGCCAACGCCACGGCAACATCGCGGCGCGACAGCAGCCAACCTTTGGCCGGATCACGAACAAAGGCATCGGTGTATTCGACCACGTAGGCAGGGAGCGACATCGGCCCAGGCTCGCGCCCGCGCCAGCCGCGCACCCGCCATGCGCTGCAATAGGCGCTGGCGCTGGCGTGGGTCTCACTCTGCACATCGACCACGATGTTGGTGACGATATGGCGGCAGACCATGTCTTTTTCGCGCTGGTTCATCCAGTCCAGCAACCCCGAGTGGCCTTTGTGCTCGCGACCCAAGGCAACAAAGACCCCATCGTCGGCCCACAGGCGCAACGCCGCGGCGTAATCATACTGGTCAAGCGCCCGGGCGAAGCTGTGGATCAGCCTTTCGCAGGCACGCTCATGCGCAAGCTGGATCAACTCATCCATGTCTGCCGGTCCCGCCGGTGTGTGACATGGCCGGTGTTGCCCATGCACTGCGCGCGGCGGGCACTTTGACTGGTCCTGTTCTGGCTGCAGGCATCGCCGCCCTCATGTGTTAGCTGCTGCAATGCTACGACACTATTTTTCGCCCGTCCAGTCGGAAGGTCATTATTTCGTTCTAACAACCGACTGGACGGCTGATTTTTCTTCAGCTAGCTCTGTCGTACCATCTCGCCGCACTAAAGGAGCAAATATGCCCGATTTCCACCTGGAAACCTCCGATGGCATCGCCATGCTGATCTGGGACCAGCCCGGCCGGTCGATCAATGTGATGACCCTGCAAGGGCTCGACGAGTTGCAAGCGGCGTTGGGCTCGGCCCTGGTCGATCCGCAGGTGCGGGGCATCGTGATCACTTCCGCCAAGCCGGATTTTGCGGCGGGGATGGATTTGAACGTCATCGCCGGGCTCAAGGCCGCATCGGGGACAAACCCTGAGCAGGGGTTGATGCAGGGCTTTCGGCGCATGCACGCGCTGTTTCGGCAGATCGAACTGGCGCAAAAGCCGGTTATCGCCGCTTTGCCCGGCACAGCGCTCGGGATCGGGCTGGAGCTGGCACTCGCCTGCCACCACATCGTGGCCGCCGACAATGCAATCGCAAAGATCGGCTTGCCGGAGCTTGGTCTGGGGATCTTTCCGGGTGCGGGCGGCAGCACGCGGCTGGTGCGACTGCTCGGGCTAAAGGACGCGGCAGCATGGCTGCTAGATGCGCGGTTGACCGATCCGGTGGGCGCGCTGGCTGCGGGGCTGGTGCAGCAAATGGTGCCTTTGGCCGAGCTGCTGCCCACCGCGCGCGCACTGGCCGGCGCAGGAATGGGCCTGCCGAAACCCTGGGACCGGGGCGAACCCACGCCCGGCGGCGCCACGAACCCCGGCTTTGATGTGTTGGCCGAAGGCGCCGCGCTGCGCCCGATGGGCAAGGCGCCAGCCACGGCGGCGCTGATCGCGGTCATGCGTGCTGCCGCTCGTTCGTTTGCCGAGGGCATCGAGGCCGAGACCCGTGAGCTGGCCCGCGTGTTGCTGCATCCTGCCGCCGAAGCCAGCCTGCGCACGGCATTCATCTCGAAATCGCAGCTCGAAAAGGGCGCGCGCCGCCCGGCACTGCCCGACCAATCCGTGCAGCGTCTGGGGGTATTGGGCGCGGGCATGATGGGCGCCGGCATCGCCCATGTTGCGGCGTTGGCGGGTGTCGATGTCGTGTTGCTCGACGCCACGCAATCAGCCGCCGATCGCGGCAAGGCTCATTCGGCGAAACTGCTCGATGCCGCTGTCGGCAAAGGCCGGATGCCGCCAGCAAGGCGCGATGCGATTCTGGGGCGTATCGCAGCCGTCACCGAATACGGCGCGCTGGCGGCGTGCGACCTGATCATCGAAGCGGTGTTTGAAGACCCGGCCGTCAAGGCCGAAGTCACCCGAAAAGCCGAGGCGGCAACCCCGGCGACGGCGATTTTCGCCTCCAACACCTCGACCTTGCCGATTGCCGGTTTGGCACGGGCCAGCGTCCGGCCCGAGCAATTTGTCGGCATCCATTTCTTTTCCCCGGTCGATCGCATGGCGCTGGTGGAAATCATCCGTGGCCCGCTGACCAGTGACCGCGCCGTTGCCAAGGCGCTGGATTTTGCCCGCCAGATCCGCAAGACCCCGATCGTGGTGAACGATGCACGCTACTTCTTTGCCAACCGCTGCATCGTGCCCTATCTCAACGAATGTCTGCGGCTGGTCGGCGAAGGTGTTGCAGCCGCGCTGGTCGAAGAAAGTTGCCGCCGCCTGGGTATGCCGGTCGGCGGATTGCAACTGCTTGACGAGACGTCGATCGACCTCGGCGTGAAGATCGCCGAAGCGTCAAAAGCCGCGCTTGGCGCAGCCTACACGCACGACGCCGCGGATGCGGTGCTGATCCGATTGCTGGCCGAAGGTCGGCTGGGCCGCAAGAACAGCAAGGGCTTTTATGACTACGGCACAGATGGCCGCCGGGCGGGCTTGTGGGATGGTCTCGCCGTTCTCTGGCGGCAGCTCTGTCCGCAGCCGACCACGCAAGAGGTGCAGGACCGTCTGCTGCTGGTGCAGGTGATCGAGGCCGTGCGCGCGTTTGAGGAAGGCGTGCTGTCCGACGTGCGCGAAGGTGATGTGGCGGCGGTACTGGGGTGGGGCTTCGCGCCCTGGTCGGGCGGGCCATTTGGTTGGGTCGATGCCGTGGGAGCAGGGCAAGTGGCTTCGCTTTGCAACGATCTGGCCGCGCGCCACGGTCCGCGCTTTGTTGCGCCGGCCCTGCTGCGCAGCATGGCCGAAGAAGGCGGCCGGTTCTACCCTGCATGATCTGGCGGCATCCATGCGCCGAACGCATGGCCGCGTTTACAGAATGCCCTCTTTTCTGCAGGGCAGAACTCGATATTCTGCGCTGCAGAAAATCAGAGGTTCGCCATGTACGACATCACTGCCCCGCACGCATCGCCGGCCCGCCGCCTGATTGTGGCACTTGTGCGTGTTGCTTGCCGAGCGGTCACCTATCTGCGTGTCCGGGCCGAACTCGAAACCATGGACGACCGCACGCTGGCCGACCTTGGACTTGATCGGTCCGATACCGGCAGGACCGCACGCCGCCACGCAAGCGCGGCCTGAGAAGACCTAGACGCGGACCGAAACATTGGGCGCGGCCATGCCCCGGCTGAAAATGTCGAAGCACTTTTCGGCGATCGTCTCTGGCTCGCCGTCGCGCAGAGGGTCGTACCACTGGTATGCCCAGTTCACCACGCCGAAAAAGCAAAGCGCCATCAATCGTGGGTCGGCCTTGGTTAGCAGCCCGGCCTCCATGCCGTGAAAAATAACCCGCGCCACAACCCGCGTAAACGCATCGCGTTCCTTGCTGATTTCCGCCTGTTGCTCCGGCGTCAGCTCGCGCCCGTGTTCGAAGAATGACCGCACCGTGCCCGGTGCGTCGCGCAGCTGGCGGAAAATATCTTCGTAGACGCCGCGCAACAATTCCAGCGGCGCCTTGCCTGCTGCAATGCGCTTGTCGATACCCTCGCGAACACCAACAATCACTGCCCGCTGCATCAGGAACAGGATTTCGTCTTTGCCCCTGACATAATGATAGAGTGTCGGCTTCTTGAGCCCGGCGGCTTCGGCTATCATCTCCATGTTGACGCCGTGGTAGCCGACCTGATCGAACAGGTTCGCCGCTTCGCGCAAAATGTCCTCGCGCCGCTGGCGGGTTAGCTCCTGGTCGACCTTTGGGCCACGGCGCTTCGGCGGCGCCGGCTTTTCTGCGGCTGGCTCGGAGCCTTCGGCTGCTGTCATTTCCAACTGGATAGTCCTTTCAACTTTCGCACCGCCAAGCATAGGTAACCGCAGAGCTCGCGTCGAGAATTATTAGACCGCCTAGGTGGATGAAATAGAAACCCCGTGCCAAGCGAGCCACTGTGCCTGTCGCCGACCCGGTCGGAATGCCAGCGCGCCATCAAACCGCGTCTTGCGCACCGAAATCGTCACGGTATGCGTGCACCCGCCCGCAGCCCTTGCGAGTCATCCGCGCTCTGACGCGTCGGTTAAGCCAAGGCAATGTGTACCTGTCACCACCGCGCCGCGCCAGGCAGCGTCTTCCTTATCTCCAAGGAGCAGAGCCGCGTCGAGATCGAGGCGCTTTGTCAGCATCTCCCCGACATGGACAACATCACGCTCCGCGCCCTCATCCGGGTCGAAGAAATCAAAGGAGGCGCCCGCTTCGAGGCGATTTCGGACGACGCGGCAGTCTCCAGTTCGATCCGCACCATGGCCGATCTTCACGGTGGACACGACGCGGATCGCCTCCGAGTCCTTCCCGATGGCCGTGCCGCCCGAGGAGGCCGAGCGCCGTTGCCGCCGCGCGCTGATGGAGGCGTGGGTGGGCCGCGAGACGGCGGCGTTCCGATTGCCACCCTCGCGCCTCGCGCTCGATCCGGCCGATGCGATCCGGCTGGAGCATGACGGTCGGCTGGTCGATCTGCGGCTCATCTCCATCGCCGACGCCGAGGCGCGCGGCATCGAGGCGGTGCGCCAGGACCGGGCGACCTACGATCTGCCGCCCGGCGATCCCCGCGCGGCGTCGCTAACCCGCGCCGTGGTGTTCGGCGCGCCGGATGCGCTGCTGATGGACCTGCCGCAGCTGACCGAGGACCAGCCCGCGCATCGGCCGATGGTCGCCGCGCACGCGGTTCCCTGGCCCGGCGAAATGGCGGTGTTCCGCAGCCCCTCGACCGATGGCTTCGAGCTGCTGACCACGTTCGGCAGTCGCGCCCGGATGGGGGCGCTGGTCTCCGACCTCTACGCCGGGCCGACCTCGCGCTTCGATCTCGGCAATGCGCTGGTGGTCGATCTGCTGACCGGCACGCTGGAGAGCGTCACCAACCTGACCCTGTTCGGCGGGGCGAACGCGCTCGCCATCGAGAGTGCGCCCGGCGTCTGGGAGATCGTGCAGGCGGGCGCGGCCGAGCTGCTGGCGCCCGGCCGGTATCAGCTGACCCGCTTGCTGCGCGGCCAGCGCGGCACCGAGGGCGCCATGGGCAACCCGGCGCCTGCGAGAGCGCGGGTCGTGGTGCTCGACGACGGCCTCGCGTCACTGCCGATCGCCGAGGCCGATCTCGGCATCCCGTGGAACTGGCGCATCGGCCCCGCGAGCCGTCCGGTCAGCGACGAGACCTATGTGGCGCAGACCTTCACGCCCGAAGGCGTCGGTTTGCGACCGTTCTCGGTCGCCCATGTCGAGCAGCCATGGCGCACTCCGCGCACGCCCGGCGATCTCACCATCCGCTGGGCGCGCCGGTCCCGCGCGCTCGCGGCCGACAGCTGGGGCGCTGTTGAGGTGCCTGTGACCGAGGAAACCGAGGCCTATGAGGTCGAGGTCCTCGACGGCGCCACGGTGAAGCGCGTGCTGAGCACGGCCACCACCAGCGCCGTCTACACCGCCGCCGACCAGGATGCCGACCGGGGCGCGCCGCTCGGGCCCGGCGACACGCTCGACATCCGCATCTACCAGCTCTCCGCCCTCGTCGGGCGGGGCGCGCCCAAGACCGTCACGCTGATACTCTGAAGGCCATCCCATGTCCGACGCCACGACCCATCTCCTGCTGCCCTATATTCTTGCGGCGCAGGCCCAGAAACACGTCACCCACAACGAGGCGCTGCGGATCCTCGACGGGCTGGTTCAGCTCTCGGTCCTCGACCGGGACCTGACCAGCCCGCCCGGCAGCCCTAGCGATGGCGATCGCTACATCGTCGGCTCGGGCGCGACGGGCGACTGGGCGGGGTGGGACCTGAACGTCGCGCTCTGGACCGATGGCGCCTGGTTGCGCCTGCCGCCACGAACAGGCTGGCGGGCTTGGGTCGAGGACGAAGGTGTGCTGCTCGTCTACGACGGCGCGGACTGGATCGGGGCCACGCCCGCGGCGCTGCAGAACATGGCGCTGCTGGGACTCGGCACGACGGCGGACGCAGCGAACCCGTTCTCGGCCAAGCTGAACGCCGCGCTCTGGACGGCGAAGACCGTGGCCGAGGGCGGCACCGGCGATCTGTTCTACACGATGAACAAGGAGGGCGCGGGCGACGATCTCGGGCTGACGCTGCAGACCGGCTTCGTGACCAAGGCGCTGGTGGGGCTGTTCGGCTCGGACCGCTTCCGCCTCGCGGTCTCGGCCGACGGCAGCACCTTCTTTGACGGGCTCAGCGTCGATAACGCCACCGGCATCGTTGATCAGCCCCGACTGCCGCGGTTCAAGGCGTACACGAACTACGACAACTACGTCGGCGTCGGGACCTGGACGAAGATCGGCCTCAACAACACCGACTATAACGATCAGGGCGCCTTCGATGCCGCCAACAACCGGTTCGTGGCCCCTGCAGACGGCACCTACCTTTTCGGCGCGACGCTGCTCTACAAGATCAACGCCAGCACGACCGCGCGAATGAGCGGACGGCTCGTCCTGAACGGCACGACAGAAATCCGCGGCTCCCTAGGCGAAATCTCCGCCACCCATGTCTCGCTCGCCACCGCCATCTGGCTGCAGACCATGGTGCCCCTCACCGCGGGCGATACCGTCGAGCTGCAGGGGTATTTCCGGGTCGCGGATGGCTACTTCGCCGCCGACCACACGTCCTTCTGGGGCTGCAAGGTCGGCTGAGCGGCGGAGGGAGGATCCCGATGACACCACCCCGATCCGATGGCTTCGTGCGCATGCCCGACGCCGAGTTCGAGGCGATCCTGACCCGGGCGGCGGAGGAAGGTGCGAAGCGCGCGCTGGCCGATGTCGGGCTCGACGGCGACGAGGCGGCGCTCGACATCCGCGATCTGCGCTCTCTGGTCGACTGCATCCGGCTCGTGCGCCGCACCGCCATGCAGACCGCCGTCCGCATGATCACCACCGGCGTCATGCTGGCGCTGCTCGCGGGCATCGCCATCAAGCTCAAGATCTTCGGCGGCAGCCCATAGCCGCGCCCCATCCCCATTCAACAGCCCGCAATGACCCGCCCTCGAGGCGGGTTTCTTGTTTTCGGAGGACCCCCATGACCACGAACTTCCACCGCCATTGGCGCGACGTGCCGGAAAGCGCCTGGCGCTGGCCGAACTTCAGCCCGGCCGAAATCGCCTGCCGCGGCACCGGCAAGCTGCTCATCAACGAACCGGCGCTTGACAGGCTGCAGGCGCTGCGCGACCGGCTGGGCAAGCCGCTGATCGTGCGCTCGGCGTATCGCAGCCCCGAGCACAACCGCGCCGTCGGCGGTGCGACCCGCTCAAAGCACCTCGACGGAGCCGCCTTCGACATCGCGATGGCAAACCATGATCCTGTGGCGTTCGAGGCGGCAGCACGGGAGGTCGGGTTTCTCGGCTTCGGGTTCTACCCGCGATCGGGGTTCATCCATGTCGACCTCGGGCCCGCGCGGCAGTGGGGCGAGCGGTTCCCTGCGCGCTCTGTGCCCTTCGCGACGGAAACCCTGCCTGCGCGCGAGGTGCTGGCCGACAGCCGCACGATGAAAGGGGGTGGCGCGGCAGGCGTGGCGACGCTGGGCGCGGCCGGCGTCGAGGTGGTGCAGAACGTCCTCGCCGAGACCCAGTCTGCGATCCTGCCGCTCGTGCCGTATCTCGACACGCTGCGCTGGGTGTTCATAGCCATTGCGCTGGCGGGCATTGGCGTCGCGATCTACGCCCGCCTCGATGACTGGAAACGGGGGCAGCGATGATCACGGCCCTGATCGGCGGGATCGCCGCCAACCCATGGGCGCGGGCCGCTTTGCGCTACGCCACCATCGCGCTCGCCGTCCTTTTGTTCCTGCTGTCGATCCGCCGCAACGGCGAACGCGCCGGTCGCATGGCGGAACGCCTCGAAACCTCGGAGAAGATCAATGACGTCCAACGCCAGATGCTCGATGCCGCGGCTCGCCGTCCTCGCGATCGTGACGAGCTTGCTGAGCAGCTGCGCGACGGTCGGTTCTGAGCCGCGCAGCGCGACTGTCTGCCCACCCGTAGTGGAGTACTCCGGCGAACTCCAGGAGCGCGCAGCCGAGGAAGTCGTACTGCTCCCGGACGGGTCCGCGATCACCGCGATGCTTGCCGACTACAGCGTCATGCGGGATCAGGCGCGCGCGTGCAGGGAGCGATGATCTTCCGTCCCCCCGCCGATCAATAGCCTTTGATTCTCGATGTGGTTATAATAGTCGACAGTCATCGCTCATTGTTCTCCAAGAGGAAGAAATGGACCGCCTGGAATGCGACCGGATGTTCCTCGCCGTGATCGACACAGGCAGCTTCACCGGGGCCGCAGAGAAGCTGGGCACAAGGTCTGGGCAGGCGTCCAAGCTCATCTCGCGCCTGGAGACGGAGCTGGGCGTGCGGCTGCTCAACCGCACGACGCGATCCGTCGCGCCCACAGAGGCTGGCCGTGCCTACTACGATCGCCTGAAGCCGCTTGTCGATGAGCTCGACACGCTCGACCTGGACATCCGGAACATCTCGCAGTCCCCGCGCGGACGGCTGCGGCTGACGGCCCCCCTGACTTTCGGAACCCTCGAACTTGCGCCCGCGCTGAACGCGTTCGCCGGCCTCTATCCGGACATCGAACTCGATGTCACTTTCTCCGACCGGGTCGTCAACGTCGTCGACGAGGGGTTCGACCTGGCCGTTCGCGTCGGACGGCCCGGCGATTCCAGCCTGATCATCCGCAGGCTCTGCGCCGTCCGCATCGTCGTGGTGGCTGCGCCACCTTATGTCGACGCGCATGGCTCGCCCCCGACGCCCGCGGACCTTGCCAAGCACGCCTGCATTATCGACACCAACTTCCGTGAGCCGAACCGGTGGCCGTTCAAGGGCGAGAACGGCGAGGTCGAGATGGCAAGCGTCGAGGGTCGTATCCGCTATTCGAACGCCGAAGCTTGCGTCCAGGCCGCGAAACTCGGGCTCGGACTCGCCTGCGTGCCGGCCTTCGTGGCGGGGGATGCGCTGCGCTCTGGAAAGCTGATCAGACTGCTACCGTCGTTCGAAACGGATCCCTACGACGTGCACGTCCTCTATCCGCACAGCCGTCATCTTGCGGTCAAGGTGCGCCTTCTCGTCGACTTTCTCTCGGAGCGGTACCGGCAGACCCCACACTGGGAGCATGGCTGGTAAGCCATTACACCTTGCCGGGAAGCAATCATCTTCCCGATGGTCGGATTATCGTTTTCCAGGACAGAGTCTATGTTCTCCCCATGACGAACGAACTGGCGCTCAGCCGAACGCCGGATGTCAGAAGGAGAACGAACATGAGCATCTCGATCATTGGCGCCGGTAACATGGCGAAGGGTCTCGCGACCAGCTTTGCGAACGCCTGCCATTCCGTCACGCTCGCCAGCCGGGACGAGGCGAAAGCCGAAGCTGCTGCTCGGGAAGTGGGCAACGGCGTGTCGGCCGCATCCATCGCCTCGGCCGCGCAATCGGCAGACATCATTGTCCTGGCGGTGCCCTTTGACGCCGCGGGCGACGTCATCGACGCGGCTGGCGGTTTCGCAGGCAAGATCGTCGTCGACATCACCAACCCGATGACCGCGGACTTCTCGGGCCTCAGCATCGGTCACACGACGAGCGCGGCGGAAGAAATCCAGAAGCGCGCGCCGCAGGCGAAGGTGGTCAAGGCCTTCAACACGATCTTCGCGCAGGTCCTCCAGAATGGCGGTCAGGCCGCCGGACACCCCGCAACGGTATTCGTCGCCGGAGACGACGAAGCCGCCCGCACTGCTGTCGCCGAATTGGCGCGGAGCGCCGGGTTCGAGACGCTGGAAACCGGCAGTCTTGTCACCGCCCGCTACCTCGAGCCCACCGCCGCGCTGAACATCACGCTCGGCTACGGTCTTGGGCACGGGACCGACATCGCACCCACCTGGCAGCGCGCTGCCTGAGCCTAACCCTCCATTCAAGGAACATGAACATGACCTACGCAACCGCTTCCATCTCCGCCCGTCCGTCGCTCGTCGACGGCATCACGAATGCCGATCTCGCCGCGACGATCCTGCGCGTCTCGATGGGCGTGCTCTTCCTCGCCCATGCCGGCCTGAAGCTCTTCATCTTCACCCCGGCCGGGACCGTGGGTTACTTCGCCAGTCTCGGCCTGCCCGGACCGCTCGCTTATCTGGTCATCGCGGCCGAACTCTTCGGTGGCATCGCCCTGATCCTCGGGCTTTACAGCCGCTGGGTGTCACTGGCTCTGGTGCCGATCCTCTTAGGCTCGATCTACGTGCCGCATGGTGCTGCCGGCTTCTTCTTCTCGAACGAAGGCGGCGGCTGGGAATTTCCGGCATTCTGGGCGGTGGCTCTGGTCGTCCAGGCCCTTCTCGGCGACGGCGCCTTCGCGCTGAAGCGCAGCCGCGCCTGACTCCTATGCCGGCCGCGGGGAAGCTCCCGCGGCCGCACCCTTTCCCGAGGAGACCCGCCATGACCATCGCCACTGACTTCTTCGACATGAATGCCGCGCCGCTGCGCATCGGGACCGTCCGGCTCAAGGTGCGCGACCTCGAGACGGTCTCCGCCTTCTACCAGACCGTGCTCGGGCTCCACCCGCTCGAGAGCCACGACCATCGCATCACGCTCGGCACCAGCGGCACGCCGCTGCTGGAACTCGTGGGCGATCCAAACCTGGCCCCGCTTGATCCGCGCGAGGCCGGACTGTTCCACACCGCCTTCCTGATGCCGACCCGCGCCGACCTCGCGCGCTGGGTCGCCTACGTCGCCGCGGCCCGCGTGCCGCTGCAGGGCGCATCTGACCATATCGTCAGCGAGGCGCTGTACCTTGCCGACCCAGAGGGCAACGGCATCGAGGTCTATGCCGACCGTCCGGTCTCGGCCTGGCACGGCGAGAGCGGCGAGATCAGGATGAGCACCGATCCGCTCGACGCTCAGGACCTGATGCAAAGCGCAGAGGGCACCGCATGGTCGGACTTTCCCGAGGGCGGCAGCGTTGGCCATGTCCACCTGCAGGTGGGTGACACCGCAGCAGCCGACCGCTTCTACCGTGATGTCCTCGGCCTGGACATCGCCGCGCGCTACCCGGGTGCGAGCTTCTACGGCAGCGGCGGCTATCACCACCAACTTGCCGGCAACGTCTGGAACAGCCGCCGTGCCGGAAAGCGACCAGAGGACATGGCGGGTCTGGATGCCGTCGAGATCGTTGTTCGTGATGCGGAGACCATTCCAGCCATCGCCGCCCGCGCTGACGGCGCAGGCATCGAAAGCATCAAGGACACCGGCGGCCTGACCCTGCACGACCCCTGGGGCACCGCCATCACATTGAAGACTTGAGGAGACGACCATGCTGAGAGATGGAAAATGGGTGGCCGACTGGCAGCCCGTCCAGGCCAAGGACGACAAGGGCGGCTTCGTCCGCCAGACCTCCAGTTTCCGCAACTGGATCACCCCTGACGGCAGCGCCGGGCCGACCGGCGAAGGCGGCTTCAAGGCCGAGGCCGGGCGCTATCATCTCTATGTCGCGCTGATCTGCCCCTGGGCGTCGCGGACCCTGATCGGCCGCAAGCTGAAGGGCCTGGAGGACGTGATCTCGGTCTCCTTTGTCGAGCCTGAACTGTCCGACCAGGGCTGGCGCTTTGGCGATGCGGGCGGGGCCGACCGTGACACGGTGAATGGCGCGACCTTCCTGCACGAGATCTATACCCGCGCCGATCCCGCCATCTCGGGCCGTGCGACGGTGCCGGTGCTGTGGGACAAGCAGCGCGGCACCATCGTCAACAACGAATCCGCCGATATCCTGCGGATGATGAATTCGGGCTTCGGTGACTTGGCGGATGACCGCTTCGACCTTTACCCGGTCGATCTGCGCGAGGAGATCGACGCGATCAACGCCCGCATCTATCCGGCGCTCAACAACGGCGTCTATCGCGCGGGCTTCGCCACGACGCAGGTCGCCTACGAGGAAGCCTTCCACGACGTCTTCACCATGCTCGACGAACTCGAAGAGCGCCTCGGCGACGGCCGCGACTTCCTTCTGGGCGATCGCTTCACCGAAGCGGATGTGCGGCTCTTCGTGACGCTGGTCCGCTTCGACGTCGCCTATCACGGCCTTTTCAAGTGCAACCTGTACCGCATCGCCGACTATCTCGCCCTCAGCGCCTATCAGGCGCGCATCCTGGCGATACCCGGCGTCCGCGACACCGTCAGCATCGACCACATCAAGCGCGGCTACTACTCGATCAAGGTGCTGAACTCCTCCGGCATTGTGCCGGTCGGGCCCGCGTTGCCGGCCGCACTGGCGTCGTGACGGATCGCCAGACCGGTGGGACCTCGCGCCAGATCTCGGGCGGCTTTCGGGGCCTAAGCTCGAAGGCGGATAGACCGTCAGAACACGTCCGATGAAGTCGCGGAACTCGTTCATGTAGTTGTGCGAGAAGGTCTCTGTCGACTCGACGCTGACCTTGCCGTCGTCCGAGATCAGATCCGGCGTGAACTGGATGTAGTTCGGCCTGAACAACCCTATCATGCTGCGGCACAGCCGTTTTGGCGGTGATTCCGGAGCTCGATGAGGCTCAGGAGCACGGTGATAATGGCGGCAAGCCAAGCCCGGAGATGGGCGAGGATCTTGCGGATGTTGTGGCCGCAGCCGCAGAGCAGGGCAAAGAGCGCGTCACCGATGGTGCCCTTGAGAAAGCAGCGCGACAACCGGCCGTCGGTCTTCATGTGGCCGATCTCGGGCTCGATGCTGCTGCGTCGCCGGAGGGCTTTCGAGAGCGCCGGTGTCAGGCCGCGGCGGGTGCCGCTGATCAGCACGCGGGGGTCCTCGACACCGTGGCCGCGGTAGCCGCGGTCGACGACGGCAAGGTCCGGGCGCCGATCGGTGAGAATTTCGACCTGCTCCAGCGCCTCGGCGAGGGTATGGCCGTCGTAGGGATTGCCCGGCAGCGCCCGCATGCCGACCACGAAGCCCTCGGCCAGCGTGGTGGCGATGCTGACCTTGGTGCCGAACTCGTAGCGTTTGTGCGCCTTGCCCTTCGAGATGCAGTCGACCCCGGGTTCGTGCAGGGAGTAGATTTTGTCGCCGCCCTTCGGCTCCTGGTGCAGCAGGTGCGACACCAGCACGAGCTTCTCGAGTATCCGCTCTCGCAACGACCCCTCGGGGATATCGTCGAGCCGCCGGCGCAGATCGCGCAGAACCCGGCCGGTGTAGCCTTTCAGCGTTCTCAAAGCTTTGCGCATGCGCCGGAACTGCCGTGCATGCGCGTATCGGCCGATCTGTGCTGCCAGCCGGGGACCCAGGCGGGCGTAACTCTGCCGCAGTTCGACACCGGCTTCCCGGGCAAGGTCAACAAGTTGCGCCCGCGCCCGCTCGTAGAGCCGGGCATCGGTCGGATAGGCGATATTCTTCTCCATGACAGTCGTGTCGACAGCGACTTGATCCAGACTTCGCTCCTCGACTGCGCCGGACTTGCGGCCGGCCTCGATGGTCTTGGTCAGCAGCCACTCGACCCCCTCCTCGCCGATCCGCTTGCGCCAACGGGTCAGCGAGGACGGATCGATCGGCAGGCGGTGCTGAAAGAACGTCTCGCCGGTGAAGTGCTGATAATAGGGGTTCTCGCGCCACCGCGCGACGATAGCCTCGTCCGAAAGATCGAACGCGTGCTGGAGGTAGAGCAACCCCGCCACCAGCCGCGGCGCCGTCGCCGGCCGGCCCGTCGCTGACGGGAAGAACCCGGCCCATTCCGTCTCGAAGAACTCCCAGTCGATCAGTGCCGCGAGCTTCACCAACTCATGGCGCATATCGATCAAGTCGATGAGCCGGGGGCGGAGGAGATCATCCTGTTCGGGCTCTCGGGTTCTTGGCTTCATGACGTGACCGGAAATTGCAGGGTTTCATGAGAGATTCTATGAAACCCTGCAGGCCATGGCGACAGGAATCGTCAGGTTCAGGCGCCAAATCAATGGCTTCGGCCTTGTTCAGGCTGAACGATGTAGGCCTCGACCGCGTTCATCATTGGCGAGTCGCAGAGGCCAAGAATGCTCTTGAGATGCTGCTGTCAGACCGCGGGCGCGGTGAACGGCCATGCGGCAAACCGATGGGACTTGACCAAGGAGACGGGTGTTGACACATGAATTTATTTATTCTACCAAGCAAAATATGGATTCTACTATACGAAAACCACGCGAGATAGATCGCACCGTTGGCGCCGTCGAGTGCGCCATGGAAATCCTGCGTTGCTTTCACCAAACCAGCCTGCTGAGGCTGCACGACATTCATGAGCTGACGGGGCTGAACAAAAGCCGCATCCTCAGAACAGCGGGCACGTTGATCAAGTTCGGCTTCCTGAAACTGGATCCGGCAACCAAGGCCTATGCCCTTGGACCAATCTTCCTGTCCCTGGCTGGAACGCTGGCCCCGGCAGTGGACCGCATCAAGCGCGCGGCCCAGCCGATCCTTGAGGCCCTGACGGCCGAGATCGGCGAAACCACCATGCTTTCAACTGCAACTGGTGAAGAGCGCGTGGTGATCGTGCGCGCGGAACCCGAACTCGGCCTTCGCTATGGCGTGGCTGTTGGCCAGCGCCGCAGCCTTTTCCACGGAGCGACCGGCACGATCCTGCTGGCCCATCTGGGTGCCGAGATCGACAGCGCGAAACTTTGGCCAAAGATCAAGACCTTTGCCGAGAACACCTATGCCAGTCCCGGCGACTTCGACAAAGCCATCCTGAAGGCACGGCAAGACGGCTTTGCCATCAGCCAGCGGGGCAATGCCTTTGCCTTGGCTGTCCCGATTTTCTTCAGCGGCGAAACCACCGCGCTGACCGTGGTGGGTCCGTTGTCGGAAATGAATAACGACCGCAGCCAGAAGCTGCGCGGACGCCTGATCGAGGCATCGGAAAAAATCCGCAGCGCCGTCATCTCGCTGAGCAAAGATACCAACCCCTAGGAGAGGAGAAAGCAGCATGTCCAATGTTGCCAAGATCTATGACGACTACGACAAAGAAGGCCGGATCTGGGGCGAAGTCCCCCGTGATCGGGTCAAGTCGCTAGATTTTCCGCGCGTCAGCAAAGAAATTCGGCAGGCGTATCTTGGTCTCAAGGATCTGACGACCGGGGTTTCCGACTGCCTGGACAAATATGGGATCTGTGGGGCAATCGCGCAATCCCATCTGCCGAACCTGATTCCCGGCAAGCGGATCGCCGGTACCGCCGTCACCCTGCGCAACATCCCCGAGCGGAAAACCCCGACCCAAGGCGGCATTGACAAGGATCCGATCAAGATGTCCAGCCGCGAATGCCATTATGTCTCCGAGCCGGGCGATGTGCTCTGCGTCGATTTCGGTGGTAATGTCGAGGCTTCCAACATGGGCGGGCAATCCTGCCTCGTCGGCAAGACCCAGGGCCTTTCCGGCGCAATCGTCTTTGGCGCGGTGCGCGACGTGAACACGATCCGCGACCTGGATTTCCCGGTCTGGTGCAAGGGCGGCACACCCAAGACCGGCAAATACCGGATGGAAGCCATGGAAGTGAACGGCCCCGTCACCATCCATGACATTGTGGTTTATCCCGGCGACTTCATTGTTGCCGACGATTCCGGCATCTGTGTCATCCCCCCGCATCTGGTCGAGCCTATCCTAGCCGAAGCGCTGGCAAATGAGGCGGCGGAAGCACAGGCCCGCGAACTAATCGTAAGCCGGGCGCCCCTGGCCGAACTCAAGCCGCTTTTCCGCGCCCGCTACAAGTGAGGGCAATCACCTTGTGCGTTGCGATGGCGACGCACGGCTTCATTGAAACTTTGGGAGGAACCAATGACCAAGTCCAATCGTAGAATTTTCGGGGTGCTGCTCGGTGCTGGCATGGCGGCGCTTGCCGGCACGGCCGCAATTGCCGATACCTGTGGCGTCACTAGGCCGATTAAATTGATCGTCGGCTATGGTGCCGGTGGCGGCACCGATAGCTATGCGCGCATTCTCGCCTCGGTGATGCCGGAATTCCTCGACGACACGCCGATGGTGGTAGTCAACAAACCCGGCGGGGCGCAGGTTGCGGCGATGAAATTTGTCAAAGAAGCTGCTCCAGACGGCACCACGCTTCAGGTGGTTGCGATGGGTGGTGGTTTGATGTCGACGATGCTGCGCGACACCGGGGTTTCGTGGTTCGAGGATTTCGTGCCAATCGCTCAGATCGGCCTGACCAATCAGGCGATTGTCGTCCGCAGGGATTCGGGCATCGAAACCACGCAGCAACTGATCGACTTCATCAGGCAGAAGGGGGCCGCCGGTGAAAGGGTGCGTTGGTCGCATCCCGGTCGCGGATCGGTCAGCCATGTCGGCGTGACCGCGTTCCTTGAGAAGAACGGTCTGCTGGAATTTACACAGGACGTGCCCTTCGACGGCGGCGCAAATACCCGGAACGCCCTAATTTCGGGCGAGGTGGATTTCTCGGCCAGCGGCGCGCATACCGTGCCCGCGTTCAGCGATGTCCAACATGCCGTAGGCCTGCTGGCAGAAGAACGTGACGCGCAGGTTGGTGATATCCCGACGCTGGCCGAACAGGGCATCGAATATGTGCCGACCGAATCGCCGATCATTCTGGCCGCCCCCGCCGGTGTCGACCCGGCCTTCGTCACTTGTATGGCCGCCGCCGTGAGGGGGGCGACAGAGCATGCGGCCTTCACCGCGATGATGAAAAAGGCCGAACAGGCGATCGTCTATCGTGATGCGCCGGCGACGGATGCAAAGCTCAGGGCGCTGGCCGCAGCCTGGACTCCGGTTATCGCCGAGGTCCGCAAGGCTCTGGGCCAGTAAACCAGATGGGCGACGACAATACCAATCGCGCCATTTCAGCAGACCCGATCAGGCAATGCCTGGTCGCGGTCCTGTTGCTGGCAACCTGCGCCGTATTCGCGACCCAGCTTGGGCTGATCTACCAGGAAAGGACCGATGTCGGTCTGGGCGCGCGGGGGTTGCCGCAATTCGTGCTGATTGTCGGTGCCCTGCTGGCCATCGTGCAGCTTGCAATAAATCTGCCGCCAGCGTTGCGCAATCTTTCCGGGCCCAACTCGGTATTCGACCGCCGCATTGCGGGGCGGGTGATCCTGCTGCTGGTAATTGCTTTCGGATACGTCTGGGCAATCACACTCTTCCAGTACGCACTTCCTACGGCAGTGGCGATGTCGGGTTTGCTTTATCTCTTCGGCAGCCGGGGTCTTGGGCGGCTCCTGCTCCTGCCCATTGTGACGGTGGCGGCCTACTATGTGCTGTTCTTCGTCCTTCTCGGCGTGTTCGAGAATCCGGGCCGGATACTGGAATACGATTCTTATGGCCTTGCCTACCGGCTGCGGCACCTGATTGGCCTCCAGTAGACATCCATCAACCTTTGAAGTGTGGGAGGAAACACCGCAATGGGCATCATTGACGGGTTCACCGAACTCTTTTCATCCTGGCAAGCCGTCGTCTTCACCATCCTTGGCACCTTGATCGGGCTGATCGGTGGCGCGGTGCCGGGCCTGTCTTCAGGGGCGATGATCTCGCTTCTGATCCCGGTCACCTTCTATATGGGGCCGCTGCCGGCTCTGGCCATGATCTATGCGGTCAGCAAATCATCCGACTTTGGCGGTTCGATCCCGGCGATCCTGTTCAATACGCCCGGCACCCCCCAGGCCTCTGCAACGCAGATCGAGGGCTTTCCCCTGACGCAACAGGGCAAACAGGGCAAGGCGCTGCGTACCGCCGTTGTCGCCTCGGCACAGGGAGACATCTTTTCCGAACTGCTGCTGATCTTCGGCGCCTCCTTTCTGGCCATCTACGCAACCCGCCTGGGCCCCCCCGAATTCGTTGCAGTGTATCTCTGCGCCTTCGTGATCATCGGCAGCCTGCTTGGGAAATCGCTGATTACCGGAATGCTCAGTGTCGTCCTTGGCCTGCTGTTCTCGCTGGTCGGCACCGACCCCATCACTGCGGGTGACCGTTTTACCTTCGGTTCTTTCCACCTGGTCGACGGTTTTGGCCTTGTGCCGGTCCTACTTGGCGTTTTCGTATTGTCCGAGGTGTTTGAAAAGGTCGGCGCAAGCATCGCCGCAAACGCCGGGGTAGCCATCGCTGGCACCCCCGGCAACCGCGATGACTCCAGACTGACTTGGCCGGAATACAAGCGCATCTTCCCGACGATCTGCCGATCGCAGATCATTGGTTCCGCCGTGGGCATGCTGCCCGGTCTCGGCTCGGTCGTGGCCAGTTTCGTTGCCTATTCAGAGGCCAAACGGGTATCGAAGACACCCGAAACTTGGGGCAAAGGCGAAATTGCCGGAATCGCAGCAGCAGAGGCAGCCAACAACGCCACTTCGGGTTCGAACCTGATCCCGCTCTTGACCCTGGGTATTCCGGGCAGCACTTCGGCAGCGCTTCTGGCAGGGGTGATGCTTATTCATGGCGTCGAGATCGGCCCTCGTGTGTTCGAGACATCCTATGATCTGATCTATGGACTTTTTGCGGCCGGGCTGCTTTGCATCCTTACATACTTCATCGTCGGCTATTGGGGCGCTGCCTATCTGGGCCGGATTGTTGCCAAGATCCCCGCGCAGGTGGTCTATCCAATCATCTTCCTGACTTGCTATATCGCCGTCTATGCGACCGAACAGGAAGTGTTCGACATGGTACTCATCACACTATTTGGGCTCCTGGGCTATATAATGAAGAAGGTCGACATGAGCCCGCCGGCCTTCATCATCGCCTTCATCCTTGGGCCGGGCTTGGAAGAGACTCTGCGGCAGACCTTCCTGCTGGATGATTCCGGTATGCTCTATTTCCTTGAACGGCCGGTCGCACTGGCCTTCCTGGCGCTCGCTTTGGTGGCACTGCTGCTGCGGCTGCGCAACCAGTTTCGCAAGCGTCAGCCATCATCCGGCACAACCGGCCAGCCGTAAACACCACCCAGCCAGCCAAACGAAATCTGGCACTTGGGGCCATGGGTCGTTCACGTTTCCAACCCAGAACATGACCGTTGCGGCAACAGCCGCGACGGAGAGTAAGACCTTCGGGCAGCGGTCGGATCAAGTGGTGACCATGGGCCGCTGTTTTAGCCGCCCGAACATGATCTCGATCCTGTTGCGGCGCTTGTCGTGCTGGAAGGGTTTGGTACGGGAATTCCGGCTGGGGATGCAGGGCGTCATCCCTCTGTCTTTCAACGCATCCCGGAACCAGTCCACTTCATGGCCGCGATTGGCCAGCAGCCATTCGGCCTTGGGTAGGCTGCCCAGCAGAAGTTCAGGATCAACGTGCTCCTTCCTGTCTTTGGACGGTCAAGAGCCGATTGAGCCAAACGCCGATCATTGCACGTCGAAGCATTGACCGATGATCGCGGGCGCTTTCTGTGCTCAAAGAAATCAATGGCTTAGATTGGAGAAGGTTGTCTTTCAGGCCCATCCCCTCCGCCACTTGCCCTTGATAAATCGTTCTCCTGATCCGGCTTCGGCCGGATTTTCTCGTTGTATTCGAGGGTTATGCGGGAGGGGCTGTTAACCGGCCCTGCTGCCGGGAGGCCCCGAAGTAGTCTCTCCGGGCCGATATTCTCCGGACCTGTTGACTGCGCGGTTTTGGTGAAAAGCTTTCAAGCATCTGTTCTATAAGCCATTTTTGCCGGTGTCCGCGCGGACTCCGATCCCAGTTCCATTCGAGCGAAATGCCACTGGCGTGTATGCGGCGGCTACGCCCCATTGATTTGCCACTTGCAGGCAGATGGCCGTGCTGTGTGCGGAGGGATATCGGTAGCTCGTCAGGGACTACGTGACGAGCTCAGTTCGTGGCGCTGGCCTGCCGGGC
>JAHYJF010000012.1 GCA_019428955.1 Burkholderiaceae bacterium | reverse complement strand
CGCTTCATCTCCGAGATGATCGTCGCTGGCCTGCAGGCCAGGTACCTGCTGGTTGGTGACGATTTTCGCTTCGGCGCCAAGCGGGTCGGCGATTTTGAACTGCTCTCCGAGCGCTCCGCGGGGAGCGGGTTCGAACTCTCGCGCATGGCCAGTGTCTGCGAGGGCACCGACCGGATCTCGAGTTCGGCGGTCAGGGCCGCGCTGGGTAGCGGCGACTTTGCACGGGTGCGCACCCTGCTTGGCCGACGCTACAGCATCTCCGGACACGTAATCCACGGCCGCAAGCTCGGCCGAGACCTCGGATACCCAACGCTCAACTTACGCATCCCCTTCGAGCGCCCCGCGCTCTCGGGAATTTTCGTCGTCGAGGTCGAGGGATTGGATGGGCGGGCACTGCCAGGGGTTGCCAACCTCGGCACCCGTCCAGCGGTCGAGCGCGACGGCCGGCCCCTGCTGGAAGTCCACCTCTTGGACTTCGATCGCGAGGTCTACGGCGAGCTGGTCCGGGTGGTGTTCCTGGCCAAGCTGCGCGATGAAGCCAACTTTGCCGGCCTGGACGCTCTGCGCGAACAGATCGCGCGCGATACGCACGCGGCCCGTGCTTTCTTCGAACCGACTTCGGAATCCGGTGGCATACCGGACAATCCGGCTTGAGAACCTGACTGAGACCAATGACATGACCCAAGACACGAACCAACCGGCTAAGGCGACCGGCCCCAAGGGCAAGGCCGGGGGCAAGGACAGCGGTTCGTATCGCGCCACCCTGAACCTGCCGGACACGAGCTTTCCGATGCGCGGCGATCTCGCCCGCCGGGAGCCGGTCTGGGCTGCCCAGTGGCAGAGCAAGGGGATCTACGAACGGATTCGCAAGGCCTCGGCGGGTCGGCCCAGGTGGGTCCTTCACGATGGCCCGCCGTATGCCAATGGCGACATCCATCTCGGTCACGCCGTCAACAAGATCCTCAAGGACATCGTCGTCAAGAGCCACAACATGGCTGGCTTCGATGCCCCCTACGTACCGGGCTGGGACTGCCACGGCATGCCCATCGAGATCCAGATCGAGAAACGCCACGGCAAGAACCTTCCACCGGCCGAAGTCCAGGCACTGTCGCGCGCCTACGCCACCGAGCAGATCGAACGCCAGAAGCAGGATTTCATCCGCCTTGGCGTGCTGGGCGAATGGGACAATCCCTACCTGACCATGGCCTTCGGCAACGAAGCCGACGAGTTGCGCGCACTGGGCCGGCTGCTTGATCGCGGCTTCCTGTTCCGCGGCCTCAAGCCGGTCAACTGGTGCTTCGACTGCGGCTCCGCGCTGGCCGAAGCGGAGGTCGAGTACCAGGACCGCAGCGACGAAGCCATCGACGTTGGCTTCCCCTTCGAGCCCGCAGACCTGCCGCTACTGGCCCAGGCCTTCGGGTTGGAGCGCCTGCCGATCGAGCGCGGCTTTGCCGTGATCTGGACCACCACGCCGTGGACGATCCCAGCCAACCAGGCGCTCAACCTCCATCCTGAAATTGAATACGCGCTGGTGCGCAGCGAATTCGGCGGCCAGCCGACACTGCTGATCGTTGCCGAGGAAAGCGTCGCGGCGTGCCTCGAAGCCTGGGGCCTGACCGGGACCGTGGTGGCCACCTGCAAGGGTGCGGCGCTCGAACTGATCCGTTTTCGCCACCCGTTCGCCGATCGCCACGCCCCGGTGTATCTCGGCGACTACGTCACGCTCGACACCGGCACCGGCATCGTGCACTCGTCGCCGGCCTACGGTGTGGAAGACTTCGCTTCCTGCAAGCGCTACGGACTGACCGATGCCGACATTCTGCAGCCGGTCATGGGCGACGGCCGCTACGCCGAATCGTTCCCGCTCTTTGGCGGGCTCTCGATCTGGGAAGCGAACCCCAAGATCACCGCGACGATCAGCGAGCATGGCTGCCTGTTTCATCGGGCACGAGAGTCGCATAGCTACATGCACTGCTGGCGCCACAAGTCGCCGATCATCTACCGCGCTTCGAGCCAGTGGTTTGCCGGGATGGACGTCACGCCCAGGGACGGCGGGCCAACTTTGCGCCAGACAGCGCTCGCCGGAATCGAGGCCACCAGTTTCTACCCCTCATGGGGCAAGGCTCGGCTGCACGGGATGATCGCCAGCCGCCCCGATTGGACCCTGTCGCGCCAGCGTCAATGGGGCACGCCGATGGCATTCTTCGTTCACCGCGAAACCGGTGAACTCCACCCGCGCACGCTCGAACTGATCGAGCAGGTGGCGCAGCGCATCGAACGCGAGGGCATCGAGGCCTGGCAGCGACTCGATCCGCGCGAGCTGCTGGGCGACGAAGCCGATCTCTACGAGAAGAATCGCGACACGCTCGACGTCTGGTTCGACTCCGGGACCACCCACCAGACGGTCCTGCGCGGCTCGCACCGCGAACAATCCCACTTCCCGGCCGACCTCTATCTCGAGGGCTCGGACCAGCACCGCGGCTGGTTCCACTCGTCGCTCTTGAGTTCATCGATGCTCAACGGCGTCCCGCCCTACAAGGCGCTGCTCACCCACGGGTTCACGGTCGACGCCGATGGACGCAAGATGTCCAAGTCAATCGGCAATACCATGGCACCGCAGAAGATCAGCGGCACTCTGGGTGCCGAAATCCTCCGCCTCTGGGTGGCGAGCACCGACTATTCGGGCGAACTGTCGATCTCCGACGAGATCCTCAAGCGCGTCGTCGAATCCTACCGGCGCGTGCGCAACACCTTGCGCTTCCTGCTGGCCAACGTCGCCGACTTCGACCCCGATCGCGATGCGGTGGCGATTGCCGACATGCTCGAGATCGACCGCTATGCGCTAGCGCTGACCGCGCAATGGCAGGCCGGCATCGAGCTCGACTACGAGATCTTCGAGTACCACCCGGTAGTGGCCAAACTGCAGAACTTCTGCTCCGAAGATCTCGGCGCCTTCTATCTCGACATTCTCAAGGACCGCCTCTACACCACCACCGCCGACAGTCTGGCCCGGCGCTCGGCCCAGACGGCGCTCAGCCACATCGCCCACGCGCTGCTGCGGGTGATGGCGCCGATCCTGTCGTTCACCGCCGAGGAGGCCTGGCCGCTGCTGGCGCCCAGGCTCTGGTCGGAGCAAGGCGAAACGATCTTCACCCAGACCTTTCACCACCTGCCGGAAGTCGGCGACGCCGAGGCGCTGCTGGCCAAATGGCAGGTCATCAGGACCTGGCGGGCCGAGGTGCAGCGCCGGATCGAGGATCTGCGCACTGCCGGGCAGGTCGGATCATCGCTGCAGGCGGAAGTCGAACTGGGTGCCAGCGCAGCTTCCTACCAGGCGCTGGCCAGCCTCGGCGACGACTTGCGCTTCGTGCTGCTCACCTCACGCGCAACGGTCACCGAGGTCGCCAGCGAGTCAGAGGAGGCAGTCGCGGCTCACCCCAGCGCTCAGCCCAAGTGCGAGCGCTGCTGGCACTACCGCGACGACGTCGGCAGCGATCCGGAACACCCGAAGATCTGTGCCCGTTGTTGTTCCAACCTTCACGGCACCGGCGAATCCCGGCGCGTTGCCTGAAAAGGGCCATGACGAAATCCAACGGTAGCGGATTCGGTGGCGGACTGCTTCTGGCGCTCGCCGTGGTCGGGCTCGACCAGTTGACCAAGGCGATGGCCGTGCGGCTGCTGCACCCCGGCAGCCGGGTCCCGGTAATCGCCGACTTCTTCGACCTGACGCTGATCTACAACACCGGCGCCGCGTTCAGTTTCCTGGCTGGCGCCTCCGGTTGGCAGCGCTGGTTCTTCGTAGCCCTGGGAATTAGCGCCGCCCTGTTCCTGGTCTTCATGCTGGCGCGCTACGCCGGACAGCGGCTTTTCGCTCTCGGCGTCGGGCTGATTCTGGGTGGCGCAGTGGGCAACGTCATCGACCGCATCCACATCGGCAAGGTGGTTGACTTCGTACTCCTCTATCATGATCGTTTCTATTGGCCGGCGTTCAACGTCGCGGATTCGGCGATCACGCTCGGAGTCACGCTGCTGATCATCGACGAAATCAAGCGGGTGCGGCGCAGCCGCTAGCCAAATTGGAATCCACGGCGCTGCCGAGGAGAATGCGATGGAACTGGACAAGCGTCACATCGTGTTGGGAGTCACCGGAGGCATTGCCGCCTACAAGGCGGCCGAACTGGTGCGGGAACTGCAGCGCGCCGGCGCGAGCGTGCAGGTAGTCATGACGCACGCCGCGACTCACTTCGTCACCCCGGTCACCTTTCAGGCGCTCAGCGCCCGCGCGGTTTTCGCCGACCAGTGGGACGATCGGATCGGCAATAACATGGCCCATATCGAACTGTCGCGCGGCGCCGATGCGATCCTGATCGCTCCGGCTTCGGCGGATTTCATCGGCAAGCTGGCCAATGGCCTGTGCGACGACCTCCTCGGGACCATGTGCGTCGCGCGCAAATGTCCGCTGCTGGTGGCTCCAGCCATGAATCGGCAGATGTGGACGAACCCGGCGGTCCGGCGCAACGTCGCGCAGTTGCGCACTGACGGCGTGACCCTATTCGGGCCCGAAAGCGGGGACCAGGCCTGCGGCGAAGTTGGCCCGGGCCGAATGCTCGAGCCGCCGGCGATCGTCGAGGAACTGGTGGCATTCTTTGCGCCCCGCCTGCTGGCCGGACGCCGGGTCGTGGTAACGGCCGGGCCGACCTACGAACCGATCGACCCGGTGCGCGGGATCACCAACCGATCATCGGGCAAGATGGGCTTCGCTCTGGCGCGCGCCTGCCGCCAGGCCGGGGCCGAGGTCCGGCTGGTTGCCGGGCCGACCACCCTTCCCACTCCCGCGGGCGTGACCCGTACCGACGTCGAGACCGCGCGCGAGATGTGTGACGCCGCGCTCGACGCCTGTGCGCCGGGTTGCGACATTTTCATCGCGGTGGCGGCGGTCGCTGACTGGCAGGTCACCAATGCCAGCGCACACAAGATCAAGAAGGACGAGGTCGGCACCACCCCGGAGCTCGCCTTCGCCGAGAACCCCGATATCCTGCAGACGGTTGCCGCACTGCCCAACGCGCCCTACTGCGTCGGCTTCGCCGCCGAAAGCAAGGATCTCGCGCGCAACGGCGAACAGAAGCGGCGCCGCAAGGGCGTGCCGTTCTTGGTGGCGAACATCGGTCACGAGACCTTCGGGTGCGATGACAACGAGCTGTTGCTGATCGACGAGCACGGCATGAAACCGCTGGGACGAGCCAGCAAGGACGAACTCGCGCGAGCGCTGGTGGCCGAGATCGCCGGCCGGCTCGGCAAGCCGGCGACCGGGAGCGGGCAATGATCAAGGGCGGTGAACCACTCCACGGCGATTTCATCGCCTACCTCGAGCGGATCGTCGGCACCCCGCCGTCGACACCCGAGGAGATCATCCGCCTGGCGCGCGCCGTTTCCTCGGGCCAGGCCAGCGCCAACGCCCGGGCCTACACCGAGATGGTCAAGCCCGCCCGGGGTGGTGACGATGCTGCCGCCGGGATGACGCCCGTCGCTAGACCGACACTGCCCAAGCTGGCGATCGGCGACTCTGATCTGGCGGTGCTGGCACCGATCGGACGCGTCCTGACGCTGGCCGGGTTCGCGCTGATTGCCGCGTCGATCTTTCTCGGCCCGTGGCTACCGCTGCCATCGCCCATGGCTGGTGCCGGCCTGATATTCCTTGGCGTTATCCTGCGCCGCATCGGCCGGGGCACCCTGGGCACTGGCAGACAGGCGCGCCTCACCCGTAAATCGTGATGAAGATCGCTGTCCGTATTCTCGACGAGCGCATGCGCTCGCAACTCCCTGCCTACGCCACTCCCGGGAGCGCCGGGCTGGACCTGCGCGCTTGTATCGACCAGGTGCTCGAGCTGCAGCCCGGGCAGGCTGAGTTGATCCCGACCGGCCTGTCGATTCACGTCAGCGATCCCGGTTACGCGGCGCTGATTCTGCCCCGCTCAGGACTGGGCCATCGCCACGGCATTGTCCTGGGAAATCTCGTCGGTCTGATCGACGCCGACTACCAGGGCCCCCTGATGGTGTCGTGCTGGAATCGCGGCAGCGCGATCTACCGGATGGAACCGCTCGAACGAATTGCGCAACTCGTCATCGTGCCGGTGCAACAGGTCGATTTCGAAGTGGTCGATTCGTTCGTCGCCAGCGAGCGCGGCGCTGGTGGCTTCGGGAGCACGGGCAACGCCTGAGCCGCCACCATGGCGGCGGCGCGGAGTCGGCTAATCTGAAGTTCCGCCCGCTACTGTCCCAGCAGAGCAGTACGGACCAGCTCCTCGAGCCGCCGCCCGTCGCCGACAAACAGCCTGATGCCCTCGGCGAGTTTTTCGGTCGCCATCGCGTCTTCGTTGAGCGCAAAGCGGAAACCTTTCTCGTCGAAACTCTCGCGGGCCAGCTCCGCGGACTGGGCCGCAGCCGGATCGAGTCGGCGGGGCACCGGCGACTCGTCCTGGCACAACTGCTCGAGCAGGTCCGGGCTGATCGTCAGCAGGTCACAGCCGGCCAGCGCCTTGATCTGCCCGATATTGCGAAAGCTCGCTCCCATGACCTCGGTGTGGTAGCCGTATTTCTTGAAATACTGATAGATCCGACCGACCGACTGCACGCCGGGATCGTCCTCGGGAGCGTACTCGATGCCATCACGTTTCTTGTACCAGTCGTAGATCCGGCCAACGAAGGGGGAAATCAGCGTCACTCCGGCCTCGGCGCAGGCTACCGCCTGCGAGAAGGAGAACAGCAGCGTGAGATTACAGTGGATTCCTTCGCGCTCGAGCTGTTCCGCGGCACGAATCCCCTCCCAAGTTGCGGCGACCTTGATCAGTACCCGCTCCGGGCCGAACCCCGCTGCGGCGTAGAGGGCGATCAGACGGCGCGCGCGCGCGACCGTCCCGGTGGTATCGAATGACAGCCGGGCATCGACCTCGGTAGACACCCGTCCCGGCACGATGCCGAGGATTTCGCGCCCGAACCTGACCAGCACCCGGTCGCACAGTTCCTCGACCGCGGCGTCAGGATGACTGGCGAGCGTTTCGCGCAGCAGGACTCGATACTCGTCCTTCTGGATCGCCTTGAGGATCAAAGTCGGATTGGTGGTGGCGTCGCGGGGCGCGTAGGCTCGCATCGAGCGAAAGTCCCCGGTATCCGCCACCACCGTCGTGCTCTGGCGCAACTGATCAAGAGCGGACATGTGACAACCTCCAAAGTTTGGTGCCGGTACCCCGCCATCGGGGCGCGCCGGCCGACGTGTTCAGCGCCGCAGCGCCTTCACGGCCACTACGATCGACGCCACCGACAGCGCCACCGCCCAGAGTGCCGATGGGACTCCCAGCACCAGCGCCACTGCCGCATCGCAGCTGGCACCGACCTTGAAAACCATCGGCAACGAATGGTCGAGACCCAGGGCCATGACGATCTTGTCAGCCAGCGTGAAGTCGCACGACGAACTGTGCGAGGCGACCAAGTGCAGGTAAAGCCCGGTGGCGACTCCGCAAAGCGCCAGTGCCAGCGCCAGCAACGCCGTGAAGATGCGCAGCAGACGCTGCCCCTGGACCAGCCAGCCGATGATTCCGACAATGCCGAGCGCGATGAAGATCAGGCGCAGCAATACGCACCAGGGGCAGGGCTGCACGTCAAAGACGTGTTGCAGCACCAATGCGGACGTGATCGCTCCGGCAGAGAGCAGAGCCACCCAGAGAAAACCCGCATTGCTCTGGCGACGAAAAACGAGGGACATGGCGTTCGGCACTCGCGAGGAAAGCGTGAATCCGCAATCTTACCGTAGCGCGGCTGGCGGCAGCCGCCGAGCGTCACGACGTCAAGGCCCCGCAGGGCCGCGCTCAGCCCTGCTCGACTTCGGCGGCTTCCTCGCCGCTGGCGTCGCTGGGGACATCATCGGAGCCGCCGAACGTGAGCACCACTTCACCCTCGCCATCGACATCGATGTGCACTTTGCCGCCGCCGACCAGCTTACCGAACAGCAACTCGTCGGCCAGGGCGCGGCGGATCGTGTCCTGAATCAGCCGTTGCATCGGCCGCGCACCCATGGTCGGGTCAAAGCCTTTCTTGGCCAGGTGCAAGCGCAGCTCGTCGCTGAACGAAACCTCGACCTTCTTGTCCTGCAGTTGGGCCTCGAGTTCCATCAGGAACTTGTCGACCACGCGCAGGATCACTTCCTCGTCGAGCGCCGCGAAGCTGATGATGGCGTCGAGTCGGTTGCGGAACTCGGGGGTGAACAGACGCTTGATCTCCTGCATTTCGTCGCCCTTCTGGCGCGAACTCGAGAAACCGATCGTGTTTTTCTGCAACGCCTCGCCGCCGGCGTTGGTGGTCATGATCAGCACGACATTGCGGAAATCCGCCTTGCGGCCATTGTTGTCGGTGAGCGAACCGTGATCCATCACCTGCAGCAGGATATTGAAGATTTCCGGATGCGCCTTCTCGATCTCGTCGAGCAGCAACACCGCGTGCGGCTTCTTGGTAATGGCTTCGGTAAGCAGCCCGCCCTGGTCAAAACCGACGTACCCCGGAGGCGCGCCGATCAGTCGCGAGACGGCGTGCCTCTCCATGTACTCTGACATGTCGAAGCGGATCAGCTCGATTCCCATGGTGAAGGCCAGCTGTCGCGCCACCTCGGTCTTGCCGACCCCGGTCGGTCCCGAGAAGAGGAATGATCCGATCGGCTTTTCGGGCTTGCCCAGGCCCGAGCGCGCCATCTTGATGGCACTGGCCAGCGACTGGATCGCCGGCCCCTGGCCGAACACCACGTCGCCCAGATCGCGATCGAGATACTGGAGCTTGCTACGGTCGTCTGAGGATACCGAGGCCGGGGGAATGCGGGCGATCTTGGCGACGATGTCCTCGATCTCGTTCTTGCCCAGCACCTTCTTCTGCTTGTTCTTGGGCAAGATACGTTGAGCCGCACCGGCCTCGTCGATGACGTCGATCGCCTTGTCCGGCAGATGGCGGTCGGTGATGTACTTGGCAGAAAGCTCGGCTGCAGCCGAGAGTGCTGAAGCGGCGTAGCGAATGCCGTGGTGTTCCTCGAAACGCGACTTCAGGCCCCGCAGGATCTGCACCGTCTGCTCGACTGAAGGTTCGGTGACGTCGATCTTCTGGAAACGCCGGGAGAGCGCGTGATCCTTTTCGAAAATCCCGCGATATTCGTTGTAGGTGGTCGCGCCGATGCACTTGATCTGTCCGGTCGACAGCGCCGGCTTGAGCAGGTTGGAGGCGTCGAGCGTCCCGCCTGAGGCCGAGCCCGCACCAATGATGGTGTGGATCTCGTCGATGAACAGGATCGCGTTTTCGTTCTGCTTGAGTTCCTTGAGCACCGACTTGAGCCGTTGCTCGAAATCGCCCCGGTACTTGGTGCCGGCGAGCAGCGCTCCCATGTCCAGCGAGTAGACCGTCGACTCGCTGAGAATATCGGGAACATTGCCCTCACTGATCCGCCAGGCCAGCCCTTCGGCGATCGCGGTCTTGCCAACGCCGGCCTCACCGACCAGCAGCGGGTTGTTCTTGCGGCGCCGGCACAAGATCTGCACCACCCGCTCAAGTTCCAGCTCACGCCCGATCAGGGGGTCGATCCGGCCTTCGCGTGCTGCCGCGTTGAGGTCCTGGGTGTACTGCTCGAGCGCACTCGCCTGTTTGGCGCCCGCATCGCCCTCGGTCTCGACCACTTCTTCGCGCGGCATTTCCCGGGACTCAGGGGCCTTGGTGATGCCGTGGGAGATGTAGTTGACGACGTCCAGCCTGGTGATGCCCTGCTGGTGCAGGTAATAGACCGCGTGGGAATCCTTCTCGCCGAAGATCGCCACCAGCACGTTGGCCCCGGTGACTTCCTTCTTGCCGTTCGAGGTCGACTGGACGTGCATGATCGCCCGCTGGATCACGCGCTGGAAGCCCAGGGTCGGCTGGGTGTCGATTTCCTCGTTGCCCGGGACGACCGGCGTGTTCTCGCGGATGAATCCGACCAGGTGCCGGCGAAGATCGTCGATATTGGCCGCGCAAGCGCGCAGGACCTCGGCCGCCGAAGGATTGTCGAGCAACGCGAGCAGCAGATGCTCGACGGTGATGAATTCATGGCGCTGCTGGCGGGCCTCGACAAAGGCCATGTGCAGACTTACTTCCAGTTCCTGGGCGATCATGCTTTCTCCATTACGCACTGGAGCGGATGTTCGTGCTCGCGTGCGTAGCTGGCGACCATTTCAACCTTGGTAGCCGCAGTGTCCCGGGGAAATACGCCGCACACGCCGCGCCCTTCCAGGTGCACGGCTAACATCACTCGCGTTGCCTTCTCACGCCCCATTCCAAAGAACCTCTGCAAGACATCGACGACGAAATCCATAGGAGTGTAATCGTCGTTCAGCAATAAGACCTGGTACATCGGCGGCGGCCCGGAAACCGCGTTCTTTCGCTCGATAACCGGATCAGAGACTGAGCCCGGAGTCGATCGTGTCACCATCGAACCATTCTAGCGAGTCGCTTCACGCACGCAAGACTGAAAAGGATTGCAATAGCCCGGATTGTGACACGCGTCACGAATCGCGGCTCCGAAGCGCTACACGAAGCGCCAAAACACTTGACTAAGAGTGAAATATCCCAAAGAATTCCCACGCTGCCCAGGAAGGTATTCAGGCAGTAATTTCGTGGTCGGTACGAGCCGCGGCAACCCAATCGGTTGCCCGGAGTCTCGCGAGGGAAACTTGGCCGGCTTATGCACTCAATGTTTTTCGGATGGTTACAAGAAATGGCAACTGGCACGGTCAAGTGGTTCAACGATTCCAAAGGTTTCGGCTTCATTACCCCCGATGGTGGCGGTGAAGATCTGTTCGCACATTTCAGTGCGATCCAAATGAACGGCTTCAAGACCCTCAAGGAAGGGCAGAAGGTTCAGTTCGACGTGGTCCAAGGCCCGAAGGGCAAGCAGGCCTCGAACATCCAGGAAGCTTAGTAACACCTACTGCCGGGCTGCTCCTGCGGCCCGGCAGTTCTGCTTCCGACTACAGTTCTCCCAAGGTCGCCGGGCCACGGCCGCCGGGACTTCATTTCTCGTGGGTGCCAATAATTGGCATAATCCAGGCATTAGCTGACCCTGGTTGGATTCTTGCGGCCGCCATCCCGGGCCGCGGACCATCTTTCCTATTGTGCGACTGACCGCGAGCCGCCGTCCTTCCTTGCCGAGAACCAATGAACGCAAGAATTGAATTGCCACCGGCCCGTGAGGTCTGTCCAACGACCAGCCGCAAGCTGATAGCCGAGGGCGCATTGCTCGTCGACATACGCGAATGTAACGAGGTGGAAAGACTTGCGTTTGACGTGCCGGGCATCGTCCTCATGCCGATGAGCCAATTCGAGCGCCGCTTCGACGAGCTGCCGCGCGACCGCCAACTGGTCCTGGCCTGCCACGTCGGCGAGCGCAGCATGATGGTCACCCACTTCCTCATGCACCAGGGCTACACCCAGGTCGCCTCGATGAAGGGCGGCATCGCCAAATGGGCACACAAGGGATTTCCGGTTAGCAGGCCAGCTGCTCCGCAACCCGCTTATGCCGCGGCCCATGGCTGTGGCTGTTCGGGCAAATCCGCGCCGTCAGGCTCCGCCGAGCAGTCGTCATGCTGCGCCGGCGAAGATTCAGGGGCGCCCTGCTGCTGACAGCTTCGGCACCTTCGCGCCCCCCAAAAAAATTGCCCCGCAGTGGCTGGCTGAATCCAGTCCCTGCGGGGCAATCTCAAGCGAAAACTCCAATCTGATCAAAGCCCCGCATTTACTGCCTGCGGGCCAGCGACGGCATCAGCGCCGTCGCGCAGTGGTCACATGTGGTCGATCATCACCTGTCCGAAGCCGGAGCATGAGACCTGGGTGGCGTCATCCATCAGGCGCGCAAAGTCATAAGTCACTTTCCTGCTCAGGATCGATTTGCCCATCGAACTGATGATCAGGTCGGCCGCCTTGGTCCAACCCATGTGCCGCAGCATCATCTCCGCCGAGAGAATTTCGGAACCCGGGTTGACGTAGTCCTTGCCGGCGTACTTGGGTGCGGTCCCGTGGGTTGCCTCGAACACCGCGATCGAATCCGACAGGTTGGCGCCAGGAGCAATGCCGATGCCGCCGACCTGTGCGGCCAGGGCGTCCGAAACGTAGTCACCGTTGAGGTTCAGCGTGGCGATCACGCTGTACTCGGCCGGGCGCAGCAGGATCTGCTGCAGGAAGGCATCGGCGATGACGTCCTTGATCACGATCTCGCCACCGGTCTTCGGGCTCTTGAAGCTGCACCACGGCCCGCCGTCGATCGGCTTGGCACCGAACTCGGTGCTCGCCAGTTCGTAGCCCCAGTCCCGGAAGGCGCCTTCGGTGAACTTCATGATATTGCCCTTGTGGACCAGGGTCACCGAGGACTTGTCATTGTCGATCGCGTACTGGATCGCCTTGCGCACCAGCCGGGTGGTGCCTTCCTTGGAGACCGGCTTGATCCCGATGCCCGACGTTTCCGGGAAGCGGATCTTGCGCACGCCCATTTCCTTGATCAGGAAGTCGATCAGCTTGCGGGCGCCGGCCGAACCTTCCTCGAACTCGATGCCGGCGTAGATGTCCTCCGAGTTCTCGCGAAAGATCACCATGTCGGTCTTCTGGGGTTCCTTGACCGGTGAAGGCACTCCGCTGAAGTAGCGCACCGGGCGCAGGCAAACGTAGAGATCGAGCTCCTGGCGCAACGCGACGTTGAGCGAACGGATGCCGCCGCCGATCGGGGTGGTCAGCGGCCCCTTGATCGATACCACGTAGTCACGCAGCGCGGTCAGCGTCTCGGCCGGCAGCCAGACGTCCGGGCCATAGACCTTGATCGACTTCTCGCCGGCGTAGACTTCCATCCAGTGGATCTGCTTCTTGCCGCCGTAGGCCTTAGCCACCGCAGCATCGACGACCTTCATCATGACCGGCGTGATGTCCCGGCCGGTGCCATCGCCCTCGATGTACGGGATGATCGGGTTATCCGGAACTTCCAGTGAAAAGTCGGCTTTTACCCTGATTTTCTGCCCGCTTTCCGGGACTTTGATGTGTTCGTACATTCTTCGGACTCCTCGATAGGGCTGTGATCGGACGCGCTTCCGCAAAAAGTGGAATTATGCCGCAATCGCGTCCGTGACGTTGGTGCTCGGGCACTGCCCGATTTGCCACCACGATGCGCCCGGCGATCGAGTGTCCGCGCGTAACATGGTCCCGATGAGACAGATCCAGCAAGCAGAGCACGGTATGCCAATCCCCGCGAAACCGAGGATGACGGTCAGCCTATGGTTGATCGGCTGCGCGCTGGCCACGGCCGCCACCATTGCCCACTCCCAGTCCCCCAACCCCCCCCTTCCGAAGGTCGAACTAGAGGTCGGCATCCACCTGATTCGAGCCGAGGTCGCGGCCGACCCCGGGACCCGCGCCACCGGACTGATGTATCGCGAGGCGTTGGGACGCAATGAGGGGATGTTGTTCGTCTTCCACGAACGCTCCCAGGAGTGCTTCTGGATGAAGAACACCCGCATCCCCCTGTCGATCGCCTTCCTCGCCGACGATGGCCGCATCGTCAGCATCGCCGAAATGGCCCCCTTCGACGAAACCAGCCACTGCTCGTCCCAGCCGGTGCGCTTTGCGCTCGAAATGGAGAGGGGCTGGTTCGCCCGGCGCGGCATTTCCGCCGGCCAGCGCCTGCGCAATCCGCTGTTGTTTGTCGTCCCACCTCCCCCGACCCGGCCGTAGAAAGCACAACGGCGCCCGCAGGGGCGCCGTTGCTCACTGGGGTCGCAGCCGCTACGCGAAGTTCTGCGTGGCGAATTCCCAGTTGACCAGTTTCCAGAACGCAGCGACGTAGTCCGGACGGCGATTACGGTAGTCGACGTAATAGGCGTGTTCCCAGACATCGCAGGTCAGCAGTGGCTGATCGGCGCCGGTCAGCGGCGTGGCCGCATTCGAGGTATTGACGATGTCGACCGAGCCGTCGGGTTTGCGTACCAGCCAGGTCCACCCGGATCCGAAGTTGCCGATCGCCGATTTCGTGAATGCTTCCTGGAATGCTTCGACCGAGCCCCACTTGCGTTCGATGGCAGCGGCCAGCGCTCCGCTCGGCTTGCCGCCACCGGCAGGCGACAACGACTTCCAGTAGAAGGTGTGGTTCCAGATCTGGGCGGCGTTGTTGAAGATCACCCCGGAGGACTTGCGAATGACGTCTTCGAGCGAGAAATTCTCGAACTCGGTTCCCGTGATCAGGTTGTTGAGGTTGGTGGCATAGGCCTGGTGATGCTTGCCGTAGTGGAACTCCAGCGTTTCCCGGGAAATATGAGGAGCCAGGGCGTCCATGTCGTAGGGCAGAGCGTCGAGTTTGTGTTCCATCTCGCTTCCTTTTCTGGTTGGTGCGGTGAAGACCATTGTATGCCGGGGAAGCGCCGCGGGTCGCGCTCAACCGTCGTCGCGAAGTGGAATTAACCCGGCGCCATCGTTCTCCGCGGGGCGAACTTCGGTGACCAGTGCCGAAATCTCGCCGACGGCAAACAGCACCTCGATCGCGTCGCCGGAGTTTAGCCGCGCAGCCTCGCGAACAACGCGGCGCCCTGGGTCGCGCACGATCGAATAGCCGCGCCCAAGGACCGCCACCGGACTGACCAGTTCGAGTTGCTCGGCGAACGCCCTGGCCCGCTGCGCGCACTGCTCGAGGCTTGAATGCAGTGCCCGGGCACTGCGCTGGGCGAACGCGTCGAGACGTTGGGCGCGTTCGCGCCACTGCGCCGATGGTGGGCGCAGCAGGCGGGCAGCACCGTCCAGCGCCTGTTCGCGGGACTGCAGGCTGCGCGCCATGGCGCGCGCCATGGCCTGGGCGCCGATCCGCACTCGGGCGAGCAATTCAGCGCGTTCCGGAACCACCGCGACCGCCGCCGCGGTCGGAGTGGGGGCACGCAGGTCGGCGACGAAGTCGACGATGGTGAAATCGGTCTCGTGCCCGACGCCGCTCACGATCGGTATCGGTGAACTGGCCACCGCCCGGGCCACGCGTTCGTCATTGAATGCCCAGAGATCCTCGATCGATCCACCACCCCGGACCATCAGCAGCACGTCGCACCGGGCGTGCCGGCCGGCGCTCGCGATGGCAGCCACGATCGCGGCCGGAGCATCGGTGCCCTGGACCAGGGTCGGATAGACGATGACCGGTACCTGGGGCGCGCGCCTTGCCAGCGTGGTGAGCACGTCACGCAGTGCCGCCGCTTGGGGCGAAGTCACGATTCCGATGCACTGCGGCGGTGCCGGGAGCGAGCGTTTACGCTCCTGATCGAACAAGCCCTCGAGCGCGAGCTTCTCCTTGAGTTCGAGGAAAAGACGATAGAGATCGCCGGCGCCCGCCGGTCGCATCGCCTCGACCGTGAGCTGGAACTCCCCGCGCGCCTGGTACAGCGAGGCACTGCAGTTGACCTCGACCTGGTCGCCGTCGCGCGGGACAAAGCGCAAAGCCTGGGCGCGGCCACGAAACATCACCGCCCGGACCTGCGCGTAGGCGTCCTTGAGCGTGAAGTAATTGTGGCCGCTGGCCGCCCTGGTCAGGTTGGAAATTTCGCCGCGCACCAGCAGTGGTCCGAGGCCCCGGTCGAGCAGCCCGGCGACCGTGCGGTTGAGCTGCGAAACGCTCAGCGCGGCACTTGTCGGCGCCAGGTTTTCGCCTCGTGAAACGCCCGTCATGATGTCCTTGCCCGGTTCCCTTTCCACAAACCATACCTCCTTGCACCTGACTCCGCCGCTCCCGCATACTCTGGCCGGCCCCGCAAACTCTCTCTAATGGATTCTACAAGCTATTGTTTTTGAAGGGCTTTTTTGTGTCTATTTTTTAGGCACACCAGTACTGCAACCAAACCATGCCGCCCGCGGGCCCATACTCGATAGATCTTCACAGAGTTGTCCACAGAATCTGTTGATTACTCCTGCAACAAGCTGCCAACTTGCTGTCGGCGCCCAAAACGCCCCACAATCGACCCGTGCCCGACCCCAGTCGAGCGGTATGTTCGCGGTGGCCGAAGCTCGCTCCCGCACCAGCCTGGAGGTTCGTTTTGTTTGCTCTGATTCATGCCGCCGGATGGCCAATATGGTTCCTGATCGTGACCTCGGTTGTCGCGGTTACGTTGATCGTCGAACGCTTCATATCGCTGCAACGCATTCGGATCATTCCGCCCGCCCTGCTCGAGGAAGTGTTCCTCCTCCATCGCAACCACCAGATCAGCCCCGCGCTGGTGAAGAAGCTCGCCGCCAATTCGCCGCTCGGCGCGGTCCTGGCTAGCGGATTGCGCTATCGCGAGGCAGGTCGCAACGCAATGAAGGAGGCGATGGAGGAAACCGGCCGCTCGGTCGCACACCAGCTCGAGAAGTATTTCTCGGCGCTTGGCACGATCGCCGCGACCTCGCCGCTGATGGGACTGTTCGGCACGGTCATCGGCATGATCGAAATTTTCGGTTCGCAGGTCCCGGGCCAGTCAAACCCCGAGGTGCTCGCCCATGGAATTTCAGTGGCGCTTTACAACACCGCGCTGGGAATCCTGATCGCAATCCCGGCGCTGATCACGTACCGGCACTTCCGGGCACGGGTCGACAGCTACCTGGTTGAAATGGAGCAGCAGTCGCTTCGGCTGGTCGACACGGTGCTGGGCGAGCGCCCATGAACTTTCGGCGGGGACTGCGCCGCGAGGAACCGGAGATCAACTTCATCCCGTTGATCGACGTGCTGCTGGTGATATTGATCTTCCTGATGGTGAGCACGACCTACGCCAGGTTCACCGAACTCCAGGTCGACTTGCCCGGTGCCAGCGCCGAGAAGCCCGGGACACGGCCCAGCGAGATCGTGGTGGCAGTTTCGGCACAGGGCCAGTACGTGCTCGAGGGCGCGGCCGCGCCGATTGCCGACATTGCCGCGCTGAGCGCCGAACTGAGCCGACTTGCCGTCGGCAACCGGGAAGCGGTTCTGGTGATACGAGCCGATGCCGCTGCCCGCCACCAGGCCGTGATCGGCGTACTCGACGCCGCGCGCCAGGCGGGACTGGCGCGGGTATCGTTCGCCGCGCGCAGCGACCCGGCGGCGACCGGTCGCTGACCGACGCAGTGGCGGAGAGCGCAACTACCCCCCGCCGCACGCTCGAGCGCGCGCTGATCCGGCTGTGGTTCGATCCTGACCCGGGACCGGCTGCAAGACTGGCCGTCGGGCTGCTCGCCCCGCTCGAACTACTGACCGCGGCGTTGGCCCGCCGCCAGCGCGCTCGCATCGAGGCCCTGAGGGCGCCGCCCGTCCCACTCGTCGTGGTCGGCAACCTGGTGGTCGGTGGGGCCGGCAAGACACCGCTGGCGGGCGCGCTGGCGAGGGCACTGGCCGGGCGCGGGCGCCACCCCGGCTTGCTGGTGCGCGGCCATGGCCGGCAGGCAGGCGCCGTGACCATGGTCGCCGCCGACACCACGGCCGAAATCGCGGGCGACGAGGCCCTGGTCCTGGCGCGCCGGACCGGCCTGCCGGTGGCAGTGGGAGCCGACCGCGGCCAGGCACTGGCGCTGCTGCTGGCGCGCCACCCCGAGGTCGATGTCGTCGTCAGCGACGACGGCCTGCAGCACGACCGACTGGCGCGCAGCCTCGAAATCGCCCTATTCGATCGACGCGGACTGGGCAATGGCCACCTGCTCCCTGCTGGTCCCTTGCGCGAGCCGGCCGAGCACCTGGCGCGCATGGATGCGCTGGTGCTCACCGACGGCGCCAAGGCGCCGCGGGCGCATCCGCTGATCTTTCGTTCCGACATCAGGGCGCTGGGCTTCAGCCGGGTCGACGGCTCCCGGAGCCTGGTTCAGCCGGCCCAATTCGCCGGCCTGGCGGAACCAGGCGACACCATCACGGCCGTCGCAGGAATCGCCAATCCCAGCCGTTTCTTCGCTCTGCTGGCGGCCAATGGAATTGAGGCTGAGACCCTGGAACTTGGTGACCACGAGGCCCTCGACGAGCAGCGACTCGGGTGGATTAAGTCGGGCTTAATCGTGATGACCGAGAAAGACGCAGTAAAATGCCGCTCGTTTGCCGACCATCGTTGCTGGTTCCTCGAGATCGAGGCGATCCCGGAACCTGCACTGATTGACTGGCTGGAGGAAGTAATTGATGGATAGCCGTCTGCTTGACATTCTGGTCTGCCCGATCTGCAAGGGCTCACTGAAAACCCTGCGCACCAACGGGGAAGACGAACTTGCCTGTCAGCGCGACGGGCTCGCGTTCCCGATTAGGGAAGGCATCCCGGTGATGCTGGTCGAAGTCGCCCGCAAGTTCGAACCGGGCACGGCAGCGCCTTGAGCGGCGCCGTTCCCGGGCCGGCGTTTGTGGCGCTGATCCCGGCGCGGCTCGCTTCGACACGATTGCCGCAAAAGGCGCTGGCCGACATTGGCGGCGCTCCCATGGTGGTGCGCGTTGCCCAACGGGCGGCCGCCGCCGGCGCGCAGCGCGTCGCCGTCGCGACCGACGCGCCGGCCATCGCCACGGTGGTGCGCGCGGCTGGCTTCGAGGCGGTGCTGACCGAGCGCGACCATCCGAGCGGCACCGACCGGCTCGCCGAAGCGGCCCGGATTCTGAAACTGGATCCGTCGCAGATCGTCGTCAACGTTCAAGGTGATGAGCCGCTGATTGATCCGGCAGTGATCAGTTCGGTGGCGCGGCGCCTCGCCGAAACACCCGCGGCAGCAATCGCGACCGCCGCCCACCAGATCGACACCCTGGCAGACTATCTCAACCCCAACGTGGTCAAGGTGGTCGGCGACGCTGGTTCGATGGCGACGATGTTTTCGCGCGCGCCGGTGCCATTCGACCGCGACCACTTCGCCGGCTTTCCCGCCCGGATTCCTGATGACCTGGGGGCGGCACTGCACAGCCGCGGCCTGCCGCTGCGCCACATCGGGATCTACGCCTATCGGGTCGCGTTCCTCGCCGAGTATCCGCGCCTCGAACGCGCGCCGACCGAGGAACTGGAATCACTCGAACAATTGCGCGCGTTATGGCATGGTTACAAGATCGCTCTGCTGATAACGGCTGCGGCGCCAGCTTCCGGGGTTGACACTGTCGAGGACTTGGCGCGCGTGCGCGCGGTCTATGCGGCCCAGTCCCGGAACTCCTGAGCACCGCGGCAACAGTCCGACCCCTAACCTTTCAACCACGGAAAACCGATGCGACTGATTCTTCTGGGCCCCCCCGGTGCCGGCAAAGGCACCCAAGCCGCTTTCCTCTGCGAGCGCTTTGGCATTCCGCAGATCTCCACCGGCGACATGCTGCGCGCCGCGGTCAAAGCCGGCACGCCGCTGGGAATCGCCGCGAAGAAGGTGATGGACTCGGGCGGACTGGTTTCCGACGACATCATCATCGGACTGGTGGGCGAGCGCCTCAAGCAGCCCGACTGCGCCGCGGGCTATCTCTTCGACGGCTTTCCGCGGACCATCCCCCAGGCCGAGGCGCTGCGCTCCGCAGGCGTGGCGCTGGACTTCGTTCTCGAGATCGAGGTGCCAGCCGAGGCGATCATCGAACGCATGAGCGGGCGCCGCGTCCATGCCGCCAGCGGCCGCAGTTACCACGTGCACTTCAACCCGCCGCGGGTTGCCGGCCGTGATGACGTCACTGGCGAGGAACTCATCCAGCGCGACGACGATCGCGAGGAAACGGTGCGCAAACGGCTCGATGTCTACGAGTCCCAGACCCGTCCGCTGGTGGCTTATTACAGCGAATGGGCCGAGAGCGACACCACGGGAGCGCCAAGCTACCGTAAAATCTCGGGAGTCGGCACCGTCGAGCAGATAAGCGCACGCGTTTTCGGTGCCCTGAAGTAGAATTCCGCGCCGGTGCGTAACACGTACGTAAGACAAAGTACGCACCCCATTTAGAAAATCGTCTGGAGGTTTGACAAATGAACGGAGCCACCACGGTGGGACTCTGGCTGGCAATTGCTGCGGGGTTGGCAGCGCTGGTCTACGGAATCGCCTCGACCCGCTGGATCCTGGCGCTCGACGCCGGGAATGAGCGCATGAAGGAGATTGCGGCCGCGATCCAGCAGGGCGCACAGGCCTATCTGAATCGCCAATACCGCACCGTCGCGTTCGTTGGCATCGTGCTGTTCCTGGTGATTGGGCTGGTTCCCGGCCTGGGCTGGGATACCGCCGCGGGCTTCGCCCTCGGCGCGATCCTTTCCGGGGCGGCCGGCTACATCGGCATGAACGTCTCGGTGCGCGCCAACGTGCGGACCGCTCAGGCGGCGAGCAAGGGCCTGAACGAGGCCCTGGCCGTGGCCTTCCGCGGCGGCGCGATCACCGGCCTCCTGGTGGTTGGCCTGGGATTGATCGGCGTAGCCGGCTTCTACGCCTGGCTGATGAGTGGCGCTGCCGCCGGAACCATCCTGCACACCACGCTCAAACCGCTGATCGGCCTGGCCTTCGGCTCGTCGCTGATCTCGATCTTCGCGCGGCTGGGCGGCGGCATCTTCACCAAGGGCGCTGACGTCGGCGCCGACCTGGTCGGCAAGGTCGAGGCCGGAATTCCGGAAGACGACCCGCGCAACCCGGCGGTGATCGCCGACAACGTCGGCGACAACGTCGGCGACTGTGCCGGGATGGCTGCCGACCTGTTTGAAACCTATGCGGTGACACTGATCGCCACCATGCTGCTCGGCGCGCTGATGATGACCGGCGCGGAAGCGCAGGCCGTGATCTTCCCGCTGGTGCTCGGCGGCGTGTCGATCATCGCCTCGATCGTCGGCGCCTTCTTCGTGCGGGCATCACCCGGCCAGCAGATCATGACGGCGCTCTACAAGGGCCTGGCGGTAGCTGGCGGGCTGGCGACGGTCGTCGCCTACCCGGTAACGTCCTGGGTCTTCGGTAGCGCCGATCCCGCCATCTGGGGAAGCAACGGCACGTCCATTACCGGCCTGTGGCTGTGCGTGGTGGTCGGGATGGTGCTGACCGGGCTGATCGTCTGGGTCACCGAGTACTACACCGGCACCCAGTTCAAGCCGGTGCGCTATGTCGCCCAGGCGTCAACGACCGGCCATGGCACCAACATCATCGCCGGGCTCGCGGTGTCGATGAAATCGACCGCGATCCCGGTGCTGCTGGTCTGCGCAGCAATCATCGCCTCCTTCAATCTCGGCGGGCTCTACGGCATCGCCGTGGCGGCCACCTCGATGCTGTCGATGGCCGGCATCATCGTCGCGCTTGACGCCTACGGCCCGATCACCGACAACGCCGGCGGCATCGCCGAAATGGCCGGCATGCCCGAGTCGGTGCGTGCGGTGACCGATCCGCTGGACGCCGTGGGCAATACCACCAAGGCCGTCACCAAGGGTTACGCGATTGGTTCGGCAGGCCTGGCCGCGCTGGTTCTGTTCGCCGACTACACCCATGGCCTACAGTCCTACGGCATCAAGGCAGAGTTCGATCTGTCCAACCACATGGTGATCGTCGGCCTGTTCATCGGCGGCATGATCCCGTTCCTGTTCGCCGCGATGGCGATGGAAGCCGTCGGTCGCGCGGCGGGTGCGGTGGTCGAGGAAGTGCGCCGCCAGTTCCGCGAGATCAAGGGCATCATGGAAGGCACGGGCAAGCCCGATTACTCGAAGGCCGTCGACCTGCTCACTGCTGCCGCGATCAAGGAGATGGTGCTGCCCTCGCTGCTGCCGGTCGCAGTACCGATTCTGGTCGGCATCTTCCTCGGTCCGGTCGCGCTCGGCGGACTGCTGATGGGCACCATCGTCACCGGGCTGTTCCTCGCAATTTCGATGTGCACCGGCGGCGGCGCCTGGGACAACGCCAAGAAATACATCGAAGAAGGCAACTTTGGCGGCAAGGGCAGCGAGGCCCATAAGGCCGCGGTCACCGGCGACACAGTCGGCGACCCGTACAAGGACACCGCCGGCCCGGCCATCAACCCGCTGATCAAGATCATCAACATCGTGGCGCTGCTGCTGGTGCCGGTGCTGGGGATTATGTACGGCGACAAGGCTCCTGCTGCCGCCCATACCGAGGCTCCGGCGATGTCGGCCCCGGCGACTGCCCCGGCAACCGCACCTGCGGTTGCTCCGAGCGAAGCTGCACCAGCGCCGAAGCAATAAGCGCGAACGGAGGAGACGGAAATGAAAGTCGACGGCAAGGTGATGATGGTAACCGGCGGGGCATCGGGACTTGGCGGTGCAACTGCCGCGGCGCTGGTCGCCGCTGGCGGCAAGGTGATGATCGTCGATGTCAACGCCGAACTGGGCGCGTCATATGCCGCATCGCTGGGTGGCAACGCGCGCTTCGTGCGCTGTGATGTCAGTTCGGAAGCCGATGCGCAACGCGCAGTCGCCGCAGCGCAGGAAATGGGCACCCTCGCCGGCCTGGTGAACTGCGCCGGGATCGGCCCGGCCGCGAAAACCGTCGGCAAGAACGGCCCGCACCCGCTCGAGCTGTTCACCCGGGTCATTCAGGTCAACATGATCGGCACCTTCAACATGATTCGCATCGCCGCGGCAGCGATGGTCAACAACACCCCCAACGAAGAGGGCGAGCGCGGCGTGATCGTCAATACTGCCTCGGTCGCGGCCTTCGACGGCCAGATCGGGCAGGCGGCCTACTCTGCCTCCAAGGGCGGCATCGTCGGAATGACCCTGCCGATCGCCCGCGACCTCTCGCGCGACGGCATCCGTGTCGTCACCATTGCTCCGGGACTGTTCCTGACACCGATGCTCGCCGGGTTGCCAACCGAAGTCCAGGAGTCGCTCGGCAAGCAGGTGCCGTTCCCGCCGCGACTCGGGCGCCCAGCCGAATATGCAATGCTGGCACTGCAGATCTTTGCCAACCCGATGCTCAACGGCGAGACCATCCGGCTCGACGGCGCGATCCGGATGGCGCCGCGCTAGCGTACTGAGCCGCGGCCGGTCAACCGGCCTCGCCTTTCCCGGCGCTGATGCGCTGCTCGAGCCATGAGCCCAGCGCGAGCAGCGCGGGGTCGCCATCAGCGCGCCCAACCACCTGCAACCCGAGCGGCAGTCCGTCGATAGCGCCAAACGGCAGTGACAGTGCCGGCAGGCCGCAGAAGGAAAACGGCAGCGTCTGCCCGAGCACTGCCTCGCGTACGCTCATCGTGCCACCCTCGAGCGCCACCTCGGTCTGGCCGCGCAGCGGCGCCGGCACCGGCGAGGTCGGCAGCACCAGTGCGTCGATCCCCGAGAGCACCTGGCCCAGTTGCGCCGTGAGCGCGCCACGCCCCTGCAACGCGGCGATGTACTCGGCGGCACTGATCTTTTCGCCGGCGCGCAAGGGCACCAGCACCGCTTCGGAGAATCCGGCTCCACCGGCGGCCAGGGCCGCACGATGGACCCAGGCGGCTTCTGCTCGCACCAGTGGGGTGTAGTTGGACCAGGCGCTGGCAAGCAGCGGTGCATCGACCTCGACGACCTCGGCTCCCGCCGCACGCAGCACGGCCAAAGTGCCTTCGAACGCTTCGCGTACCTGCGGGTGCAGGCGGCCGTGCAGCCAGGCCGCCGGGACACCCAGACGCGGATGGCGGGCAATCCGTCCGTGGCCGGCACGACGCTGCGCCATAACCTCGTAGAGCAGTGCGCAGTCGGCCACCGAGCGCGCCAGGGGTCCGGCGTGATCACAGGTCCACGACAGGGCCAGCGCGCCGTCGAGCGGGATCGCGCCCAAGCTCGGCTTGAAACCGGTGACGCCGCAAAATGCCGCCGGGATCCTGATCGACCCGCCGGTATCGCTGCCCAGGCCGGCCAAACCGATCCCGGTGGCGACACAGACCGCGGCGCCGCTCGACGAACCGCCCGCCTGATGCAGCGGTCGCAACGGATTGCAGACGTCGCCGGTGAAGGCGTTCTCGCCGGTCGCGCCGAGCGCGATCTCGTGCATGTTGGTCTTGGCGAACAGGACCGCGCCGGCGGCGCGCAAGCGCCCGACCGCACTGCCCTCGTGCTCGCCCAGCCCCGGTAGCGCCGCAGCGGTGCCACCCCTGGTGGGCATTCCGTCGACCAGGTAGAGGTCCTTAACCGAGACCGCAATACCGTGCAGGGCAGCGCAAGGAAGACCGAGCCGGACCGCCTGGTCGCGCTCGCGGGCCTGCTGGCGGGCGTGGCCCCAGTCGACGTAGGCGATCGGGTTGAGATGCGAGTTGGCCTGGGCGCGCTCCTGGGCCTGCTCGATCAATGCCAGCGCCGAACTCTTGCCGGCGGCGATGTCGTTGACGGTGTCACGGATGGATTGCACGATCGCCTGCCTTTGCGCAGAATGGAGTCGAGTCAATTATGCACCGGGGAGCATTGGCCATGGAACGCAAGCGAATCAGCGACGGCCGTTTGCGGAGCGCCGAATACGACGAGCGCGATGGCGTGCTGGAGATCGAGTTCTTCGATTATTCGGTCAAGCGCTTCCAGTCGGTGCCGATCGAAGTCTGGCGCCGATTGTTGAGTGCCCCCAATCCCGCGACCTACTACGAGGACCGCATCGAGGAGGAGTATCCGGTCGAGACAGCGGCCCATCGGGTCGATGATTCCGCGCGCGCCCAGCTTGATTCGCTGTTCGGTCCACCGCCCGCCCTGGACGGGGCTGACCCATCCGGACCAACCGGCCGGAGCTGAATTGCCACTCCCGCCAGCGCCCCGGTGAGTTCTCAGGCAACGCCAGGCCGCCAGCGGCGCGCGCTGGGCATCGACATATTTTGCCGCGTCGTCGACAACTTCGGCGACGCTGGCGTCTCCTGGCGGCTGGCCAGGCAACTGGCGAGCGAGCACGGCGCCCGGGTGATCCTGTGGATCGACCGCCCCGAGATCATCGCGCTGATCGCCACCCCGGGAGCTGCCCCCCAGGTCGAGGTGCGACACTGGGATGCCGCTACGGAGCAATACGCGCCGCGTGACGTCCTGCTGTCCACCTTTGGTTGCGAACTTCCGCCCCAGGTGCGCGCGCGCCTCTCCCCGGCCCGACCGGCACCGGTCTGGATCAATCTCGAGTACCTCAGCGCCGAGCCGTGGATCGACGGCTGCCACCTCTTGCCCTCGGTCAAGCCCGGTGATTTGGCGCTTGAGTGGTTCTACTATCCCGGCTTCAGCGCCGCGAGTGGCGGGCTGCTGCGCGAGGCCGGCATCGACTCCGAACGTGAGCGTTTCCTGCGTTCCGAGGCCGGGACCTGGCTCGCCGCGCACGGACTGGATTCGCCGCCCGAGGCCCTGAGAATCTCGCTGTTCTGC
>JAHYJF010000339.1 GCA_019428955.1 Burkholderiaceae bacterium | reverse complement strand
CGCCCGTCACCGACGAGGTGGTCCGACACTGGCAGGAAAAGGCGAGTGAGCGGCCCACCGTCATCTTCTGTTCCACCGTTGCCCATGCCGAAAACGTCGCGGCGGCTTTCAACGGCGCGGGCATTTCAGCGGCAGTCATCCATGGCGATCTTGATGCCGGCACGCGCCGTCGGATCCTCGCCGCCTATGCTGCGGGCGAAATCCGCGTCATCGTGAATGTCGCGGTGCTGACCGAGGGATGGGATCATCCGCCCACCTCCTGCGTCGTGCTGCTGCGGCCGAGCTCTTACAAGTCGACCATGATCCAGATGGTCGGGCGGGGCCTGCGCACAGTGGATCCCGAGGAACACCCCGGTGTCGTGAAGACCGACTGCATCGTGCTGGATTTCGGGACATCGAGCCTGATCCACGGCACGCTGGAACAGGATGTCGATCTGGACGGCAAGCTTGAGCCCGGCGACGCCCCCACCAAGACCTGCCCAGCTTGCGAAGCGGAAATCCCGCTTGCCGCCACCGAATGCCCGCTGTGCGGCGAGACTTTCCCGCGTGAAATCCCGGAGACCGGCGAAGGCCACGATGCCATCCCGCTCTCTGGTTTCATCATGTCCGAGATCGACCTCCTGAAACGGTCAAGCTTCGCGTGGGTCGATCTCTTCGGCGATGACGCGGCGCTGATGGCCAACGGCTTCAATGCCTGGGGCGGGATCTTCTTTCTCGAGGGCCGATGGCACGCGGTGGGCGGCGCGAAAGGCCGTGCGCCCCGGCTGCTGGGTGTGGGGGAGCGGACGGTCTGCCTCGCGCAGGCGGATGACTGGCTGAACGAATACGAGACTGACGAGAGCGCCTTCAAATCGAAGGGCTGGTTGAAGCAAGCTGCGACCGAGAAGCAGCTGCAATATCTGCCGCCCGAGTTCCGCCAGGACTATGGCCTGACCCGCTACCGCGCCTCGGCGCTGATGACCTTCAAGTTCAACAAGCGCGAGATCCGACAACTGGTCGGCCGGGCGGCCCCGTCCCTCGGGAGGGCTGCGTGAGCCATGTCGCGCAAATCGCACCCCCGCCTGAACCGGCTGCCGATTGCCCGGAGCGTATTCGGCTCCGGCACCCGCGCCTCAAGCTTTGCGCCGTCTGTCTGCGCCCCGCCCATGGCTTCGGCTTCTTCAACCCCGCCAAACCCCGCCCCCGCGAACACACCTGGTTCTGCTCGATGCCCTGCCAGGCATGGTTCGCGGCCCGCCATCGCAAAGGACTGACCATGCAGGGAACCACTGAGGAAGAACGCCTCGCCATCGGGCTGGTGATGAAGCGGCTGGGCCAGACGATGGGCCAGATCGGATGGGACAAGCGGCTCAGCGATCTCACGGCGGCCGACGTCACGACGCTCATCGAAGAGGTGCTCGAAGGCTATGGCGCCGAGATGTCGCGCATCGCCGCCACGGCGGAGGTGCCGTTCTGATGCTGGACTACAATCACCGTCCCACCATCGCCGAAGGCGTCAACGCTGCCATCGATGCCGCGCTGATCGCTGAGCGCGAGGCCACGCCGCCCCGAACCTATCTCGGCGCATCCCGGCTGGGGCATGCCTGCGAGCGCGCCTTGCAGTTCGAATTCGCGGGCGCGCCAAAGGACGAGGGCGCGGATTTCGGAGGCCAGACGCTGCGGATCTTCGAGATCGGCCACCAGCTCGAGGATCTGGCGATCCGCTGGCTGAGTGCCGCCGGGATCGACCTTTACACCCGCAAAGGCAATCGCCCTGATGGCGAGCAGTTCGGCTTTTCTGTCGCTGGTGGCCGCATCCGGGGCCACGTCGACGGGATCATCTCAGACGCCCCGGCAGCACTCGGTCTGCGCACCCCGGCTCTCTGGGAGTGCAAGACCATGAACGCCAAGAACTGGCGCGCCTGCGTCAAGGACGGGGTCACGGTCTCCAAGCCCGTCTATGTCGCCCAGATCGCGATCTACCAAGCCTACATGGAAGCGACCGTGCCGGGCATCTCGGCCGCGCCCGCGCTGTTCACCGCGATCAACAAGGACACGGCCGAACTGCACCACGAACTGGTGCCCTTCGATGCAGCCCTCGCACAGCGCATGTCCGACCGCGCGGTGCGGATCCTTCAGGCCACCGATGCAGGCGAGTTGCTGCCCCGTATCGTGCAGGCCCGCGATTTCTACGAATGCCGGTTCTGCGCCCATGCCGAGCGGTGTTGGAGCCTCGCTTCATGACCAAAGAGCCCGTCGATCCATCAGATCCCGACCAGGACACACCCATGCGCGACGACACAACGCCCGATACACCGAATGAAAACATCGTCCATTTCAATCCATGGCGCGACTTCAATGACGCCGCCCCGCAGATCGACGTTTTCGGCGACGAGCCCGATCCCGAGCAGATCGCGCAATTCATGCAGGTGGTCTTCGGCTACTGCGACGGGCTGATCCCGGTCCGAAGTTTCATCGACAAGGGCCAGGGCATCGATGGCCGCCCGCATAACATCTGGATCGAGGCGAATGCCGAGACGCCAGAAAAGATTGCGACTTTCGCCACATGGGCTTCGCGTGAGGGGGCGGCCGTCTATGTGATCCCCGGCACGGTGGCGGCAGCAGGACAGGCCAAGGCCGCAGAAATCCTGCAGATGCAGGCCGTTGTGGTGGATATTGACAGCGGCGACATCGCCACGAAACGTGCCCATCTGGAGCGCCACCTCGGCCAGCCTACCATGGTGATCGAAAGCGGCGGGATCACGTCCGAGGGCCAGCGCAAGTGCCATGTCTGGTGGAAACTCAGTGAACCCGCAGAGGGCGATGACATCCGGCGAGTGTGCCGCCTGCGGGGCGACATTGCCGCCAAGGTCGGTGGCGACATGCATTTCCGCTCCGCCCACCAGCCGATCCGGGTGGCAGGCTCTGTATATTACAAGAACAATCTGAAGACGCAGGTCCGCATCGTGGCGCTGAACCCGACGCTGGAACGCGATCTGGGCGAGTTCATCGAGGCGGTTGCCGACATGCCGCCCGCGCCCGGCATCTCCCTGCAGCCCGATTTCAGCCACCCGGACAAACCCGCCATGAGCGAGGTGCTGACCACGCCGGTGCGCGAAGGCGCGCAGGACGACTGGTCGCGCTTCGAGGGTGCCAGTGCGGCGATCGGGCATTTCATCCGCATGGTCCATGAAGGCCGGATGTCGAAGGACGAAGGTTGGGAAGGCATCTGCGGCTACAACGCCGCCATGCTCAGGCCCGCCTGGCCGGTCGAACGCCTGCAACGCGAGTCCGAACGGCTCTGGGATCTGCATGTCCAGAAATATGGCCCACCCCTGATCCGGCTCGACAGCGCC
>JAHYJF010000338.1 GCA_019428955.1 Burkholderiaceae bacterium | reverse complement strand
CGTGTGCTCTTCCGATCTCGTTGAGGATCTTCAGCACCGTTGCGGTGAACTGCGATAACAACAGGTCATCCTGGGTCCGGATCGGGTCGTCGCGCCGCCCGACCTTGATCACCGTGCGCTTGTCGAGAATCCGAAACAGGGTGTTCGCGACCTCCGGGCCGCCGTTCGAGGTCATGTCGACCAGGGCGATGTCAAACTCGCCCGGTCCGCGAGTGTTGGCAATGGTGAAGCGATAGGCGTTGTGACGGGCGTGGCGCAAGACGATTTCGAGCAAGCGCTGGAAGCGTTCCTCCAGCCCGAATACGGCGATCCGAAAACCGGGGCGAGGGTCATTCAGCGCGCTAGCGATCATGGCATCGTGCCCGATCCGAACGGCGACGCGATACTGGTCACCGAAGACTTGGCGCGCTGCCGATGGGCGTGGCTGGCGGCAAAATCGATGCTGGCTTCCATGTTGCTCGGATTGTACTCGCTAAGGAACCAGATATGGCAAGAGATAATTGCCAGAAAGTCTATGCCCGACGGCCACTTAGCGAGCTGTCTTGAGAAAGAACTCCATTATCTGGAACGGCAGGCAGGCAGGCGGCGGCGAGTTATCGCCCCCCCCCACTGCCCCGGGACGCGCGCGAAGCTCGGCGAATGCTCGGCGAATGGTCGGCGCGAGTCTTTTTGCCTACAATGGACGACAGCCGGTAGCGCCCATTCGGTCATGGTCGCGCTGCCGTTTTTGTTTCCCCGGCGCGACTGCCTTGCGCCGGCGACTGTTCTTCCAGGGAGAAAGCAATGCCTGCCTCCGCTCCGTTGATGTCGACCTATGCCCGCCTGCCGGTGGCCTTCAGCCACGGCGATGGACCGTGGCTCTTCGATACCGACGGTCGCCGCTACCTCGACTGCCTGGCGGGAATCGCGGTCAATACCCTGGGGTACAACCACCCGCGCCTGAGCGCGGCGCTGCGCGAACAGCTCGGCCGCGTGATCCACACTTCCAACCTGTTCGAGATCCCGCTGCAGACCCGGCTGGGGCAGATGCTGGTCGATCGCTCCGCGATGACCAACGCGTTCTTCTGCAACAGCGGGCTTGAGGCCAACGAGGCTGCCATCAAGCTGGCCCGCCTCTACGGGCACAAACGCGGCATCGAGAAACCGGAAATCGTGGTCTACGAGAAGGCCTTCCACGGGCGCTCGCTGGCGACCCTGTCGGCAACCGGCAACACCAAGGTCCAGAAGGGTTTCGAACCGCTGGTCGAGGGCTTCGTGCGGGTCGAGATCAATGACCTCGCGGCGCTGCGCACCATCGCCGCCGAACGCCCCAACGTGGTCGCCGTTTTCCTCGAGGCGATCCAGGGCGAAGGCGGGATCCGCCCGGCTACCGAGGAGTACCTGCGTGAGGTCCGCGCGCTGTGCGACGCCCAGGGCTGGCTGCTGATGATCGACGAAGTCCAGTGCGGCACTGGCCGCTCGGGCAAGTGGTTTGCACACCAGTGGGCCGGCATCGTCCCCGATGTGATGCCGCTCGCCAAGGGCCTGGGCTCGGGGGTGCCGATCGGCGCGGTGCTGGCCCACGGCGTCGCCGCCGAAATCTTCCAGCCGGGCAACCACGGCACGACCTTTGGCGGCAATCCGCTGGCGATGCGCGCCGGTGTCACCACCATCGAGGTGATGGAGGAAGAAGGCCTGATGGACCGGGCCGCGCACCTGGGCGCGGCGATCATGTCGGAAATTGCCCGGGGCATGGCCGATACCGGCGGCTTGGTCGAAGTGCGCGGCCGCGGGTTGATGATCGGCATCGAACTCGACCGGCCCTGCGGTGAACTGGTGCCCATGGCGCTCGCAGCGGGCTTGATCCTCAATGTGACCGCCGAGCGGGTGGTAAGGCTGCTGCCGCCGCTGATTTTCGAACAGGCCCACGCCGACCTGCTGGTCGAGCGGCTGCTGCCGCTGCTGCGGCGGGTCGTGAGCACACCGCCACCGGGCAAGGCCTAGCGCGGCCGAGGCGCGCAGTTGCGTGCCAGCGGGCCACCCGGGCAAACGGAGAATATCGTGAAGACCATCAGGCATTTCCTGCAACTGAAGGATTTCAGCGCCGAAGAGATCGGCTACGTCTTTGAGCGGACCAAGATCATCAAGGACCGCTTCAAGCGCTACGAGCGCTATCACCCGCTCGCCGACCGCACGCTACTGATGATCTTCGAGAAGGCGAGCACCCGCACCAGGCTGTCGTTCGAGGCCGGCATGCAGCAGCTCGGCGGCGCCGCCATCTATCTCAACACCCGTGACTCCCAACTCGGACGCGGCGAACCAGTGAGCGACGCCGCCCAGGTGATGTCACGGATGTGCGACATCGTGATGATCCGCACCTTCGAGCAGTCGATGGTCGAGAACTTCGCCGCCAACTCGCGGGTTCCGATCATCAACGGCCTGACCAACGAGTACCACCCCTGCCAAATCCTGGCCGACATCTACACCTTCGTCGAGCAGCGCGGCTCGATCCAGGGCCGCACCGTGGCCTGGATCGGCGACTCCAACAACGTCTGCAACACCTGGCTGCAGGCGGCCGAGGTGCTGGATTTCAACGTGCACGTATCGACCCCGCCCGAGTACCGGGTGGAGCCCGAGCGCGCCGGACTCTACGGCACCGACTGTTTCGAGGAATTCGAGGATCCGATGCAGGCCTGCGCGGGCGCCGACCTGGTAACGACCGACGTCTGGACCAGCATGGGTTTCGAGGCCGAGAACGCCGCGCGCCTCGAAGCGTTCGCCGACTGGTGCGTCGACGTCGACATGATGCGCGTCGCCGCGCCCGACGCGCTGTTCATGCACTGCCTGCCGGCGCACCGCGGCGAGGAAGTCACCGCGGAAGTGATCGATGGTCCGCAGTCGGTGGTCTGGGACGAGGCCGAGAACCGGCTCCACGTCCAGAAGGCGCTGCTCGAATACCTCTTGCTCGGCCGGGTCTAGGACCCGCCGCATCAGGCGGTGCGGCGGTCGGCGAGCGGATACTGGGGATCAGAGTAGCCCGGCGTCGAGGGGTGCCCCGGCGCGACCAGCGAATCGACCAGCTCCTCGTCGGCATCGTCCCATTGCACCTCGAGCGCGGCGAAATACTCCTGCCATTGAGCCAGCGTGCGCGGACCCGCGATCACCGCGCTGACGGTCCTGCTGGCAAGCAGCCAGGCACAGGCGAAATGCAGCAGTGATACCCCCTTGGCGCTGGCGTGGACGGCCAGCTTCTCGGCGATGCGCAACGATTCCGGCCGCCACTCCGATTCGTGCATCCGCTTGTCTCCGCGCGCCGCGCGCGTGCCTGCGGCGGGCGGCGCGTCGGGCCGGTACTTGCCG
>JAHYJF010000011.1 GCA_019428955.1 Burkholderiaceae bacterium | reverse complement strand
CGTGAAGCCCTCGACGGTGTGGCGCGGCAGCTTGCGCTGGAGAAGCTTCTCGATGTCGGCGAGGTACTTGAGTTCCTCGCTGCACACCAGGGAGAGCGCCTCGCCAGTGGTGCCGGCGCGGCCGGTGCGACCGATGCGGTGGATGTAGTCCTCGGGGACATTGGGCAGTTCGAAGTTGACCACGTGCGGCAGGTCCACTATGTCCAGCCCGCGGGCCGCGATGTCGGTGGCCACGAGCACCTGCAGACTGCCGTCCTTGAAGTCCGCGAGCGCCCGGGTGCGGGCGTTCTGGCTCTTGTTGCCGTGGATCGCCAGCGCCTCGATGCCGCCCTTGGCGAGCTTCTCGGCGAGCCAGTTGGCGCGGTGCTTGGTGCGGGTGAAGACCAGTACCTGGTACCAGGACTGGTCGCTGATCAGGTGGGCGAGCAGGCTGGCCTTGCTCCGCTGGTTGATCAGCATCACTTTGTGGTCAACCAACTCGGTCGGGGCGTTGCGGCGCGCGACCTCGATCAGGGCAGGGCGGTTGAGCATGCCGTCGGCGAGCGTCTTGATCTCTTCGGAGAAGGTCGCTGAAAAGAGCAGGTTCTGGCGCTGGCGTGGCAGCAGCGCGATGATCTTGCGAATGTCACGGATGAAGCCCATGTCGAGCATCCGGTCGGCTTCGTCGAGCACCAGGATCTCAACCTGCGACAGGTCGATGGTCTTCTGGCCGGCGTGGTCGAGCAGCCGGCCGGGCGTGGCGACGAGGATGTCGATGCCCTTGCGCAGTTGCGCGATCTGGGGGTTGATGCTCACCCCGCCGAAGATGACCGTCGAATTCAGATCGACGTGCTTGCCGTAGACGCGCACGCTCTCTTCGATCTGGGCCGCGAGTTCGCGGGTCGGGGTGAGCACCAGCGTGCGGATCGCTCGCCGCCCGGTGCCGCGCACGGTGCTCTGGCTGAGCAGCTGCAAGATCGGCAACACAAAGCCGGCGGTCTTGCCGGTGCCGGTTTGTGCTCCGGCGAGCAGGTCGCCGCCCGAGAGCACGGCGGGAATCGCCTGCATCTGGATCGGGGTGGGAACGGTGTAGCCGGTTTCGGAAACGGCACGCAGGATGGGCGCACTGAGGCCCAGTGAAGCGAATGACATAGAGACCTTGGAGGTGATGCTGAGTCGACCAACCGCGCCGGCGTACCGGGCGATTCCAGTCGAGGAGGACAAAGCTTGATGAGAGAAAGTCAAGGCGCGGCGCGGGGGACTGGATTTCATGCCGCAGGCGCGCATTGTGCGCGCTTGGTGCAGAAAAGCAAGCATAATCTTCCGATGGAACCCTTCAAGCCCACCAAGCTCACGCGGCTGCGCCGTCTTCCCAAACGCGGCCACTACGATCGTGAGACGGTCTACGCGATCCTCGACGCCGGCTTCGTCTGTCACGTTGGCTACGAGATCGCTGGCCAGCCCTACGTGACGCCTACTTCCTACTGGCGCGAAGGCGACACGCTCTACTGGCATGGCTCTGCCGCCAGCCAGATGGTGCGCACGCTCGAGGCTGGCGCGCCCTGCTGTGTCACGGTCTCGCACCTCGACGCGCTGGTGCTGGCCCGCTCGGGCATGCACCACTCGATCAACTTCCGTTCCGTGATGGCTTTCGGCACGGCCCACAAGGTCGAGGATCCAGTGGCCAAGCTGGCGGCACTCGACGCCTTCGTCGAGCGCATGTACCCGGGCCGCAACGCCGAACTGCGCCGGCCGAGCGCCAAGGAGTTGCGGGTGACGACGGTGCTGGCGCTGTCGCTCGAAGAAGCGGTGGCCAAGGTGCGCGCCGGTCCGCCGGTGGACGACGAACCGGACTATGCGCTGGCGGTATGGGCCGGATTGATTCCGGTCGAGATGAAGTTTGGCAAGCCGATCGATGATCCGCTGTTGGCGCCGGGAATCACGCCCGGCGCGGCGCTCAAGCGCTACCGGCCGGGGCGCGGCTAAATCCTCAGGGAAACAAGGTCCTGTGGCATCATTGTGCACGATGCGGTCCTGAAGCAGCGTCCGCCAATCACTGCGGAGGTGCCCCAGATGAACATCGAGCGACTCGATCATCTCGTCCTGACTGTGGCCGACATCGCGCGCACCTGCGCCTTCTACCGTGATGTGCTGGGCTTCCGGGTCGAGACCTTCGGCGCCGGCCGCACCGCGCTGTTGTTCGGAGGGCAAAAGATCAATCTCCATCCGGCCGGCCGAGAGTTCGAGCCCAAGGCACTGGCGCCGACGCCGGGCTCGGCCGACCTGTGCTTCGTGGCTACCACGCCGCTCGCCGAGGTGATCGCCGAACTCGGTTGCGCCGACGTGGCCATCGAGCAAGGTCCGGTCGATCGCACTGGCGCCAGCGGCCCAATACGCTCGGTGTACGTGCGCGATCCAGACCGCAACCTGATCGAAATCTCGAACTACGTTTCGTAGCTCGATGAAAGCCGACCAGATCGTGATCATCGCCATCCTCGTGGCGACGATCGGGTTGTTTCTCTGGGGCCGCTGGCGCCACGATATCGTGGCAGTCGCGGCGCTGCTGGCCTGCGTGTTCACGGGGTTGATCGCGCCGGGCGACGCCTTCCTCGGTTTCGGGCACCCGGCGGTGATCACGGTGGCTTGCGTGCTGGTGCTCAGTCATGGGCTGCAGCTCACCGGCGCGGTCGACGCGCTGGCGCGCGCGGCGCTGCCCACCACCAGCGGGCCGATGCTGACGATCGCCGCGCTGACGGGCCTGGGGGCGGTACTCTCGGCATTCATGAACAACGTCGGGGCGCTGGCGCTGCTGATGCCGGTGGCGATCCAGCTAGCCGGGAAGCACAAGATGGCGCCGGGCAAGATCCTGATGCCGCTCGCGTTCGGGACAATTCTGGGCGGCATGACGACGCTGATCGGCACGCCGCCCAACCTGATCGTGGCCGGCTTTCGTGCCCAGGCCGGGCTGGGCAGCTTCGCGATGTTCGACTACACGCCGGTGGGCCTGGCGGTCGCGGCCACCGGGGTGCTGTTCATTGTGCTGATCGGCTGGCGCATCGTGCCCACACGCCAGGGCTCGGACGATAACGGTTTCGATCTCGGCGCCTACATCACCGAGCTGCGGGTGGAGGCGGGAAGCGAAGCCGAGGACAAGACGCTGCGCGAGCTCGAGGACACCCTGCGCAATGCCGACGCCCAAGTCGTCGGGCTGGTGCGTGGCGAGACCCGCGTGATCACCCCCAACCTTGGCCGGCGGCTACAACCCGGCGACATCCTGCTGATCGAGGCCGAACCAGAGGCACTCGCCAGCGTGATGTCTTCCCTCGGGCTGAAGCTCGCGGAGGCGGTGCCGCGCGCTGCCGTAGAGAAATCCGACGAGGCCGATGGCAAGCAGGGCTCAGCGAAGGACGACGGCGCAGCCGAGGACGAAAAACGCAAGAGCGATAGCGGCGAGATCGTCGTCCAGGAGATGGTGGTGATGCCCGGTGCCGCAGCGATCGGGCGCAGCGCCACCGGCCTGCACCTGCGCACCATCCACGGGCTCAACCTGCTGGCGGTGTCGCGCCAGGGCCGGCGCTCGATCAAGCGGCTGCGCACCACGGTGATGGCGGCCGGCGACGTGCTGTTGATGCAGGGAGCGCCCGATGCGCTCTCCGGGTTCGCGAGCGCTTTCGGCTGCGTGCCGCTGGCGCAGCGCGCGCTGAACATTCCCGACAAGCGCAAGTCGGTGCTGGCGATGCTGGTGATGGCGCTGGCCGTGGCCGGCGCGGCCTTCGGCTGGCTGTCGGCGGCGATTTCCTTCGCCGCTGGCGTGTTGCTGTTCACGGCGCTGCGCATCATGCCGCTGCGCAAGGTCTACGAGACGATCGACTGGCCGGTGGTGGTGCTGCTGGCGGCGCTGATTCCGGTGGCGGGCGCGATGTCGACCACCGGCACCGCCGACCTGCTGGCCACGGGCCTGCTCGAAGGCCTCGGCGCCGGGCATCCGGTTGTTGCGCTGGTACTGATCCTGGTGATCACGATGACGCTGTCGGACTTCATGAACAACGCGGCCACCGCGGCGGTGATGTGTCCGCTGGCGATGAGCACTGCGGCCCAGCTCGGCGTCAACGTCGACCCCTTCCTGATGGCGGTGGCGATCGGTGCTTCCTGTGCGTTCCTGACGCCCATCGGTCATCAGAACAACACCCTGATTCTGGGGCCGGGCGGCTTTCGCTTCGGTGACTACTGGCGGCTGGGTGTGCCGATGGAAGTCATCGTGGTGGCGGTCAGCATCCCGATGTTGCTGTGGGTGTGGCCGCTCTGAGGGCGACGGGCGCTATTCGCGATTGCCGACGACCTGGCCGCGGATCTCGCGCAGCTTGGCCTGGAGGCGCGCCGCGTTGCCCTTGCCGATGCGGATCATGATCTTCTGGCCGGCCGAGAGCGCCTCGAGGTCGGGGTCGGCAAACTGGTAAAGCACCTTCTTTTGCACCAACAGGATCGGCTCCTTGACCTCAGGCGTGAGCAGCAGGTGGTCGATCACCTCGATCAGCCGGTCGTTGAAATAGCCCTGCGGGAAGCCCAGCTCGCGGTAGGCCTGCTGGAACAGCGGATAGTGGCGGAGGTAGAGCGCCACCAGCTTGCTTGAATCGACCGACTCCGCCAGCGCCACGAAGGGCAGGTAGCGGGCGAAATTTTCCGGGCTGATCGCCGGCTCAGCGCCGCCGCCGGTGACGGCCATCAGGCCGCTCATCGAGCGCACCGGCATCAGGCGCCGCGCCGCGCTCTGGCGCGGCAGGTTGTCGATCGTCGCCACGATCCTCCGGATCAGGTCCTTGGGGATGAACCAATCGTTGAAGTTCTTGCTGCCCACCAGCGGTGCGATTCCGGCACGCATCGATGTGTCGCTCTGATCGAGCGAGGGCAGCGATGGCGCCTCCGCGGGCTGTTCGGCGACCGGGAACCGGACGTTGGGGGTGGCCGGTACCGCCTGAAGCGGCGCCGGTGCAGTGGCCAGCGGGGCCGCTGGTGGCGGTGGCGACACCACTTCCGGGCTCTGCTCGAGTAACAGGAAGGCCAGCGCTATCGCGACGATAACGAGAGCTGCCAGTAACCAGCGGGTCGAGGTTCTCATGGCTTTCCATTTTACCCGCCATCGTCGCCGCGCGTCATCGTGGCCCCTGCCTGCGGCCGCTCGGCTCAGAAGTAGCTGCGCCAGCGCAGCGTGAGTTGCAGCGGCAGATGCCCGAATTCCGATTGCGGCAGCCCTGCGGCGCTCAGCGACTTGCCGGTTGCGCTCTGCAGTGCGAGCATCAGGTCGGACTCGTTGCTCAGCGAATACACCAGGCTTAATTGGTGCGGCAGCGAACCGGCGCGGTGGCCGTCCGGGTCGCGATAGCGAAACAAGGCGCTCGAGTGCTGGTTGAGCGCCGGAAAGCCGCGCAGGTGCTGGCGCAGCGTCCTGACGTGGAGAGACCACTCGGTTTCGCCTGCAAGCGCGTCGAGCATCAGCCGCAGGCTTTCCTGGTCGGCGCTTGGCGTGGCTCCAGTGGTTTGTTCCGCACCGATCTGGCCGCGGTGCTGGCCAGCACCTGCAACGAAATTCGCTGCTCGACGCGTCCCGGCACCCCGAGCGCCGCGAGCTGGCGCTCGAGCTAGCTGCCGTTGGCGAGGTACTTGTGATTGGCGGGGGCGTCGAGATAGCCGCGCGGCTGGATCGTGATGTGGCCTTCGCCGAGCTTGATGGCGTTGCGCACCATCGAGTTGTGGCTGCCGTCGCCCAGCCCCACCATCAGCACCGCCAGCGTCGCCAGCGAGCGCAGCAGGAGCCGGGCTGCCCCGCCCGGGCGCGAGTCAGAGTCAGTGAACGAGGTGGCGCGATCGCGGCTCATCAGTGCTTCTCCTGGCGCAACGGCATGGATTCTCCTGGCGCAACGGCATGGATTGCGGCGTGGGTCGATACCCGGTTCTTGCCGTGGTTCTTGGCTTCATAGAGCGCGGTGTCGGCAGCGGTGAACAGCGCCCTGGTGTTGGCGGCGTGAGCCGGGTAGGACGCCACGCCGATGCTGATGGTGACGTTGGTGGGCTGCTCCTCGCCGATGGAGAACTCGAACTCCTCGGTGGCGGCGCGGATGCGCTCGGCCAGGCTGCTGGCCGCGGCGAGCTCGGTTTCGGGCAGGATCACGGCGAACTCCTCGCCGCCGTAGCGGCAGGCGCTGTCGATGGTGCGCACCTGGCGGGTGAGCAATTCGGCCAGTTCCTTGAGCACCAGGTTGCCGGCCTGGTGGCCGTGGCGGTCGTTGACCTTCTTGAAGTCGTCGATGTCGATCAGCAGCAGCGAGACCGCACGGCCGGTGCGCTGGGCGCGCTCCAGCTCCGCCTCGAGCACCGTGTAGAACTCGAGCTGGTTGCGCAGTCCCGTGAGACCGTCGTGGATCGCGAGCCGCTTCAACTCCTCCTCATGGCTCTCGAGCCTGGCACCGACCTTGATCACCAGGCGGTTGAACGACAGCACCAGCAGCACGGCTATCACTACGCTCACCAGCGTCCCGGCGTAGAAAGTCTGGCGTGACTCCGCCAGGGCCGCGGAAACATCGATCAGTGCGAGCAGCTGGCCGACTGCCTTGCCAGACACATCGATGAGCGGCAGGAACACCGCGCTGTAGTGCGCGTCGCCCAACACCAGATCGGTCGACTGGTCGCCGGCGGCCAGCGCCTTGGCCAGCTGGTCGGCGAGTTCGCCGGGCATCGCCTCGCCGCTGTGCAAGCCGATGACAAAGGAGGGAAAGAGGTCCCAATTGGGGACGTCGCCGAGCATTCTCATCCCCGCTTCCCAGCCGGAGCGATCGAGATTGGACTTGTAGAGCAGCGGGAAGAGCGGCTTGCGGGCGAGCAGGTGGTGAGCGCCGAGAATCTGCTCCAGGTCGATGCCCAGCTCGACGTAGCCGATCAGGCGGGTGCCATCGCGCCAGGGCGAGACCCGGCGTTGCGTGAGGATGTTCGATTCGCCCAACTCCATGCCGTCGATCGCGGTCCCGGTACGCGCCGCTTCGGCGGTGGTGATGCGCTCAATGATGTCGCCGAAGTTGTGCGGCTGGTGGGCGCGCAGCACCACCTTGCGCTCGGGGTCGAGGAAGTAGAAGTGGGTGATGCCGAAGTGGCGCCTGAGTTCGGCAGCCATCGGGCTGGCAAGGGAGAACAGGGCCTCCCGGTCGCGGCTCTCCATCGCCTTCATCAGGGCGTCGTTGTGGGTGATGGTCTCCATGATCGCGCCCAACAGGCGCGCCTGCATCGCGACTCCGTTGCGATAGGCACTGTCCATCAATGAACGGGTCTGGGTCACCTGCCGTGTCACCGTGGTCCGCTGTTGCGAGTAGAGCAGGATCACCCAGGCTGTGAGCACCGTCAGGATTGCCAGCGCGAGAGGCGCGAACAGCTGCCAGCGCAATTGCACCGTGGCCCGGTCGGCGCCCGGGCCAAGAAGTCTCCTGATGCCAGCCAATGCCATGGAGTTTGCGTCCAATGCACAACAGGTTTCGGAACCAAGCTACGGTCTGATCCGCAGCGATGCTTCAGTAAGACTTAAATTATACGTCCGAATTGGGACTGAATGGTGCCTCGGCCGCTGGGGTCTTGAAACCGATCCACACACCCCTATCTAGGGTTCACACGGCGCCGCCCGTCCGGTGCCGGCAGTGCAACTTTTTGGGAGGAAATGCAGCAATGTACCGAGCCCTGTTTCCCCGCGACGCGTTCGCGGAACTCGATCGCCTGCAGCGCGAAATGCAGCAGGCCTTCGACATCTCGCCGACCATCCGCGGCCTGGCCCGCGGGGGCTTCCCGGCAATGAATGTCGGCAACACCGCGAATTCGGTCGAGGTCTATGCCTTCGCTCCGGGCGTCGAAGCCGAGGCGATCGAAGTCCAGCTCGAGAAGGGCGTGCTTACCGTCTCCGGCGAGCGCAAGCCCGATGCCCCCCGGGCGGCCGGCGATAAGTCCACCGTGCACATTGACGAGCGCTTTGCCGGACGGTTTCGGCGCGTGGTGACACTGCCCGACGACATCGATCCGGAAGCGGTTACCGCGACCTTTCGCGATGGCGTTTTGCACGTCAGCATCAAGCGGCGCGAGGCGGCACGGCCCCGGCGCATCACCATTCATTAATTCAGGACACTGAGCAAGGAGCCGACCATGAATGACACTACCCAGATTACTCGGGGCGCGGCCACCAAGGCGGCCGCCGCGAGCACCGCGCCCGAAGGTACGGTGATGCCGCCAGTCGACGTCGTCGAGGACGCCGACGGCATAACCTTGCGCGCCGACCTTCCGGGCGTCTCCAAGGAGCGCCTGAACCTGCAGGTCGAGGCCGACACCCTCATCATCGAGGGCGACCTCGGGCTGAGCGTTCCCGAAGGCATGGATGCAACCCACGTGGAGGTGAGCTTCCCGCGCTATCGGCGCGTGTTTACCCTCTCCAAGGAACTCGACGCCGACAAGGTCAGTGCCGAGTTGAGCAACGGTGTGCTCACCTTGCGCATTCCCAAGGCCGCGCACGCGCAGGCCCGCAGGATTCCGGTGCAGGCCGGCGGCTAGCAAGTCGCCCAGCGGACTCGCTTCCACCCCCGTGATCGCTAGTGGTTGCGGGGGTTTCTTATCGGGCGCTGGCTGGCCTGCCGATCGTGGCATGGGATACTTACCGGCAGAATTTCCTCCTAATAGCACCCGATGACCGACTCCCCCCGCATCAACTGGACCGCCGCCGGCCAGGCGTTTAGCGCGCACTGGCGCTCGGCTGCGGGCGCGCCGCCGCCGCGCGTCATCGTGGTCGACGACACGATCACTGCGGACAACGCCTGGCGCCTGGCCTGCGAGGGCACGGCCTTGCTCTGGCACGCTGACTTCCAGAATGCCCGCCAGTTGCTGGCGGCGATGACCCGGCGCGCCGATCGCAAGCCCCGCAAGGCCACGGGAACTGCGCAGCACACGCCGCTGGAACTGTTCCATCTCCATCGCCAGGCGCAGGCCCAGCGCGCCCGTGCGCTCGCGATGCTGCTGGTCCCGATGAACGCCGACTACCGCGTGCCCCTGCACCGTGCCTCTGACCTGAGCCAGGCATGCCGCGCGGCATGGGGCCCGCCCGACCCGGACTTCGGCCCATCGGTGGTGGCGCTGCGCGAACTGCTCGGCCTGGTTGGTGCACACGAGTGGCGCAAGAACGGCGTCGACATCCCCGCGCTCGATGCCACGGTTCACCCCCACTACGGCGTGTTTTCCCCGTTGCGCGGCGAATACATCGACCTGGTCGAGGACGCGCCGCTGCCGCCGACGCTCGCGACCAGCTCGCTGGCTTTCGACATCGGCACCGGTACGGGAGTGCTGGCGCTGCTGCTGGCCCGGCGTGGCGTGCAGCGGGTGATCGCCACAGACAACGATGAGCGCGCGCTGGCCTGCGCGCTCGACAACGTGACGCGCTTCGCGCTCGGCGAGGCGATCGAGGTGCGCGCCGCCGATCTCTTCCCCGACGCTCGGGCAGCGCTCATTGTCTGCAACCCGCCGTGGGTGCCGGCGCGCGCCAGCACGCCGATCGAACGCGCGGTCTACGACCCCGGCAGCCAGATGCTGCGGGGTTTTCTTTCCGGCTTGTGCGCCCATCTGCTCCCCGGGGGCGAGGGCTGGCTGATCCTCTCCGACCTCGCCGAGCACCTGGGGCTACGCACCCGCGTCGAACTGGAAGCGATGTTTGCCGCCGCCGGGCTGGTGGTGCTGGGCCGGCTCGACGTCCGACCGCGCCACGGCAAGGCGCTCGATCGCAGCGCTTCGCTCTACGCCGCGCGCTCGGCCGAAATCACCTCGTTGTGGCGGCTGGCGGCGGCCTGACTCAGTGCTGGGCTGAGTGTCACACGGCAGATCAAACTTGCTTTATGGTTGGCAATCATTCATACTGGGCGTTGGCTTCAAGTAGCGATGTCGTTGTCTGGTTTTGTCTCGGCAGTTCTGCGGCACTTCCCCTTCATCACCCGCCTCTTGCGCTGCGCCTCATTCGGGGCAAATCCTTTTTTATTTTTATTTGGAAATACAAGACATGGCAACAGGTACCGTAAAGTGGTTCAACGAGTCCAAGGGCTTCGGCTTCATCACCCCTGAAAGCGGCGGCGATGACCTCTTCGCCCACTTCTCCGCGATCCAAGGCACCGGCTTCAAGACCCTGGCCGAAGGCCAGAAGGTCACGTTTGACGTCGTTACCGGCCCGAAAGGCCAACAAGCAGCGAACATTCGCGCGGCTTGATTGATCTGACCGACAGTCATGGCCTCGCGGCCGTGACCCCGGTCTGACCCGAAGAGCCCGGCCTGTGCCGGGCTTTTTGTTTATGGAAATGTTTTTGGAATACTTGGAGGATTTCATTTGGCCAAGGAAGAACTACTCGAAATGAACGGCGTGGTGATGGAAGTGCTGCCTGATTCGCGCTATCGAGTCACCCTTGAAAATGGCCACCCCTTGGTGGCCTACAGCGCGGGCAAGATGCGTAAGCATCACATTCGCATCATCGCCGGCGACAAGGTTTCGCTCGAACTCTCGCCCTACGACCTGAGCAAGGGTCGGATTACTTTCCGCCACATCGAAGGCCGGGGCCCGTCGCCGATGGGTGCACGGCGGCGCTGAAACAGTCATCATGCGGCTCACCGCGTGCCGAGCGCGGCGTCAGCAGGACCTGATCTAGTTGGCGCGCCCCGCAGGGCGCGAGTGCCAGGAGCGAGAAGATGGGCAGCACCCGCCGCAGTGCACTGGACGCCAGCGCCGCCTGGCTGATGGTCCTGCTGTGCGCGCTGTGGGGCCTGCAGCAGGTCGCGATCAAGATCGTCATCCACGATGTCTCGCCCCTCGCCCAGGCCGGGATGCGCTCGGGCGGGGCGGTGGTGCTGCTGTGGTTCTGGGCGCGAGCGCGCAGGGTACCGCTCTTCAATCGTGACGGCACGCTGGGCGCCGGCATCCTCGCCGGCGCGATGTTCGGCATCGAATTCGGTTTGATCTACTGGGCGCTCGAATTCACCAACGCCTCGCGCGGCATCGTCTTTCTCTACACCACCCCGTTCTTTGTCGCCCTCGGCGCCCACGTGCTGCTCCCCGGCGAGCGGCTGTCGCGCTTGCAGTGGGCGGGACTCGCCTGCGCCTTTAGCGGCATCCTGCTGGCCTTTGGCGAGAGCCTGCTGCGCGAGCACGGCAACGCCTGGATCGGAGATGCCATGTTCATCGTCGCGGCGCTGCTCTGGGCGGCGACCACGCTGGTGATTCGGGTCAGCCCCCTGGCCAGCGCGCCAGCCACCAAGACGCTCTTCTACCAGCTGATTGTCTCGGCCATCATGCTGCCGCTGATTTCGCTGGCACTGGGTGAGCCCGGCATCGTGCGAATCACGCCGCTGGTGCTGGCGAGCGTCGCCTATCAGGCAGTGCTGGTGGCCTTCGCGAGCTACCTGGCGTGGTTCTGGCTGATCGCCAACTACCCGGCGGCCAAACTGGCGGCGTTCTCGTTCCTGACTCCGATCTTCGGCGTGATCGCCGCGATCGCGCTGCTGGGGGAACGCCCGTCGCTGCAGTTGCTCGGCGCGCTGATGCTCGTTGTCGGCGGCATCCTGCTCGTCAACCGCGTGCCACGCCCGGGCCGAGGGCACTAACCCCAGAAGCGCACCAGGAACAGGCTGACCATCGGGAAGAAGACCAGCAGCAGGATGCGCACCGCGTCGGCCGCGAGAAATGGCACCAGTCCCCGGAAGGTCACGATCATCGGTACGTCGCGCGCCAGAGCGTTGATGATGTAGACGTTCATCCCCACCGGCGGGGTGATCAGGCCGATCTCGACCACCATCAGCGAGAGCACCCCGAACCAGATCGCCTTGTCGGTCCCGCCCAACCCCCAGAAGTCGAGCCCCATAACGATCGGGAAGAAGATCGGCATGGTGAGCATGATCATCGACAGGCTGTCCATCACGCAGCCCAGCACGATGAACGCCGCGAGGATCGCGAACAGCACGACGAGCGGCGGCAGCCCCGACTGGCCCACCCAGGCGGCGAGTTCGGCGGGCATCTGCGAGAGCGCTAGGAAGACGTTGAGGACATCGGCGCCCAGCAGGATCAGGAAGATCATGCCGGTGGCCGACGCGGTGCCGTAGACGCAGTCCACCAGCCCCGCGCAGCGCATGCCGCGCGCGAAGGCCAGCAAACCGGTGGCGAGCGCGCCGACCGCGGCCGCCTCGGTGGGCGTGAATACGCCACCGTAGATGCCGCCGATCACGGTCACGAAGATCGCCAGCGCCGGCCAGATGTTGAGCAGCGCGCGCACGCGCTGCTGGCCGGTGGCTCGTTCTGCGGCCGGCCCCGACTCGGGGCGCAGCCGCACGTAGACCGCGATCGCGATCATGTAGCCGAGCGCCGCCAGGACGCCCGGCACGAAGGCCGCCACGAAGAGTTTGGCAATGTTCTGCTCGGTCAGGATGGCGTAGATGACCAGCACGATCGAGGGCGGGATCAGGATGCCGAGCGTTCCGCCCGCGGCGAGCGTCGCGGTTGCGAGCCCAGGCGCGTAGTTGCAGCGGCGCAATTCGGGCAGCGCTACCTGGCCCATGGTCGCGGCGGTGGCGAGCGACGAGCCGCAGATCGCACCAAAGCCGGCGCAGGCGCCGACCGCGGCCATCGCCACGCCGCCGCGGTAGTGGCCGATCATCGACTGGGCCGCGGCGAACAGGCCGCGCGAGAGTCCGCCGCGCGAGGCGAAGTTGCCCATCAACAGAAAGAGCGGCGCCACCGACAGGTCGTAGGTCGAGTAGCGCGCGAACGCGGCGGTCTTGAGGTAGTTCAGGAGCGGGTCCCACCCGGCCATCGTCACGTAGCCGGCCATTCCGGTGACCAGCATAGCGATCGCTATCGGGATGCGCAGCGCCAGCAGCACGACCAGCATCATCAGGAACAGACCGCCAATTTCGGTGCCGGTCATTGCCGCTGTCTCTTGAAGTCCGCCCAGGCGGTGTAGCAGCCGGCGATCGCGAGCAGCGCGAAAGACGGCACGATCGGCAAGTAGGCCAGCCAGATCGGCACGCCGAGCAGCATCGAGCTCTCGCCGCTGGCGCGGGCGTCGATAAGGCCATCGAGCATGCGCCAGGCGACGAGCGCGGCGCAGGCCGTCAGCGCCAGCGCGCCGAAGGCATCGAACCACGCGCGGATGTGGCGTGCCAGGTTGACCGTGAAGAAGTCCACGATCACGTGGCCGCGGCGCATCTGGCAGTAGGGCAGGAAGGTCGAGACCGCGATCGCGCAGCCGAGTTGCACCAGCTCGAAGTCGCCCATCAGCGAGCGGTCGAACAGCCAGCGGCTGCCGACGCTGGCGGCCGACATTGCCGCCACTGCCACCAGCACCAGTCCGCCAGCCAGAGCGAAGCCGCGGCAGACGAGGAGCACCACCCGACCCAGTGGATCGGATGGTGCGAAGACGTCTTCGTCGATTGGTTCAGACACCAGGCGCGTGCCGGTTTGCGGACCTACTTGGCGTCGTGCTTGTTGATCAGCTCCTCGGCGCTCTTCAGCAGCGCCCTGCCGTCGTAGCCCTTGGCGCTGACTTCGCCGACCCAGGAGTCGACGACGCCCTGGCCAACCGTTTCCCACTTGGCCAGTTCGGCCAGCGGGATGGTGTTGAACTGGTTGCCGCGCTTGACCGCCAGCTGACGTGCGCCGAGCGCAGACTCGTCCCAGACCTTGCCGACCCACGCCGAGGAGTCGGCGCCGCCGTTGTTGTCGATCACCTTCTTGAGCTCGGGCGGCAGGCTGTCATAGCGGGCCTTGTTCATCGCGAACACGAACGCCGCGGTGTAGAGCGCGCGCGACGCGGGGTCGGTTTCGGAGTGGTACTTGACCAGTTCCTGGACCTTCACGGCCGGCACCACTTCCCACGGCAGCATCGCGCCGTCGATCACGCCCTTGGAGAGCGCCTCGGAGACCGCCGGCACCGGCATGCCCACCGGGGTCGCGCCCAGCGCCGCCAGGAACTTGTTGGTCTGTCGCGTGGGGGCGCGGAACTTGAGGCCCTTGAAGTCGGCCATGGTCTTGATCGGGTGGCCGTTGACGTGCAACTGACCTTCGTCGTGGACGTGCGCCAGGATGATGTGGACGTCCTTGAACTCGGTATTGAGCAGGTTGTTGGCCGACAGGTATTCCCACAGCGCGCGGCTCGAGCCCTGCGCGCTGCGGGTCATGAACGGCAGCTCGAAGACTTCGGTAGTGGGGAAGCGGCCCGCCGAGTAGCCCGGCAGCGTCCAGACGATGTCGGCAATGCCGTCACGCGCCTGATCGATCAGTTGCGGCGGCGCGCCGCCCAGTTGCATCGCGGGATAGATCTGGCACTTGAGGCGGCCGGACGATTCCTTGGCGATCTTGTCGCACCACGGCGTGATGAACTTCGCGTGCGCGGTCGATGGCGGCGGCAGGAAGTGGGCTACCTTGAGCGTGATCACTTCTTGCGCCCAGCTGGTCGAGGCGATGATTGCCGCCGCAGCCGCGATCATTGCGCGTCCATGGCGCAGCCATTGTGTTGCTCTCATATCTTAGTCTCCTGTTGTTATGCGGTCTGTGCCGGTCGCCCATAGGCCGTGCGGCAAGGCTACGGGAGGCTTCCGGGCGAGTCAACATTTGTGTCGGTGTACCATCCCCGCAAGCCGGTACTGCCGGCACAGGCAAGGCGCCGACGGCATGAACCGAAAGAAAATGAAGAGCACCGCAGAGCCGGCCGGGGGGGCGCCGGCAAAGGCGGCACCAGGCGCAGGCCGGGCGCCCGCGAAGGCGGCATCCGGCGGCACCCGGCAGGCGCTCGGCGAAGGCATCGAACTCGGCGGTCTAGCGCAGTTGGTGGGCTATCATCTGCGACTCGCGCAGGTCGCGATCTTTCGCGACTTCAACGCCGCGCTGGGCGATTACGAGATCACGCCGGGGCTCTACGGCGCGCTCGAGGTTATTGCCGCCAACCCCGGACTCAAGCAGACCCAGCTGGCGCGGGCGGTGCAGCTCGACCGCTCCAGCGTGGTCTCGGTGATCGACAAGCTCGAGCGCCGCGCTCTGGTCAGCCGGCGCGTGGCCACCGGCGACCGGCGCTCGAATGCGCTCGAACTAACCGCCGGCGGAGTGGCGCTGCTCAAGCGCCTGCGACCGCTGGTGCGCGCCCACGAGGAACGTCTGGCAGCAGGGCTCTCGGCGAGCGAGCGCGCGACGCTGATGGCGTTGCTGGCGCGGGTATTTCCCGGGGAGCGCTGAGCGCCGGCGTCGGTGCACGGCGCCGGGGCAAATCTACCAGGGCAGCTGGTAATCGACGATGTGTTGCTGGGCGTGGGCGGCTACTTGCGCGGGCAGCGGCGCCGACTTGCGGGCCACGGTATCGATGTGCACGCCGGTCAGCAGTGTTACCGCGGCCAGGGCGTCGTTCTCTGCCTTGCGCATCTCGTGGAAGAACCTGATCGTCTTGGCGCTGACCGCGACGACGCCGCTGCGGATGGCGACAGTGTCGCCGGCGTGCAGTTCACTGAGGTAGGCGATCCGCTGCTCGACCGCCGCCATGCCGCGCGCCTCATCGCGCAGGAACGATGGCGTCAGGCCGAGGTGGCTGAAGATGTTCCAGGTGGCCTCGTCGAACTTGCCCACGTACCACATCACATTCATGTGGCCCATGTGATCACAGTGCCAGGGGTAGACCACCCCACGGTAGGTGTCGAGCGGTTCGTTCATGATCAGTCGTTGGAGGCGTCGGACCTGAGGATGGTATCGATCTCGCGCAGGCGCGTGTAGTAGGCGCGGCCCAGCCGCCCGACCGGTCGCAGCGCTTCGACGCGCAGCGGGTCGACACGATGATTGAGACCCTTGTAGGCGCCAACATAGATGCGCTCGTCGATGTGGATGCGCACGATCTCGCCCATGACCCAGTGGTGGGTGCCAACCTCGACGATCTGGAAGAGCCGGCACTCGAAGGCAACCGGTGCACCCAGCACCCGCCCCGGGCGCACCTTTTCCGACGGTGCCTGGGTCAGTCCGGCGAAGGCGAATTCGTCTTCGCCCGGCTCCAGGCCGGTCGCGGTCCTGACCATCGGCTCAATCAGTTCCTCGGGCACGATGTTGACCACCAGCTCACCCGTAGCCTTGATATTGGCCAGAGTGTCCTTCTCGATCAGTGCGCCGGTGAGCTTGTCCTTGCCGCGCGGTCCGACCGCGAAACCGAGCACCGGCGGCACATTGCTGCAGACGTTGAAGAAGGAATAGGGCGCCAGGTTGCTGCGGCCATCGACGTCGACGCTCGAGACCCAGGCGATCGGCCGCGGAATCACCGCGTCGCGCAGCAGCAGGTACATCTCGGTGGGGTTCAGGTCGGCGGCGTCGAGGCTGTGGATCTCTTGGGTCATGGAAGGGCTCGTTGGGTTTGCGGACAGGTCCGTGAAGGATAAACCACCTTCGAACGCGCAGCCCGAACGGGTCGGTGCTGCTCCGCCCACCAGCGGCTGCGGTGGTCTGCTTCAGCTAAAATTGATGGACATCAAACAATCCCCGGTGTAACGTATCTTCCCGTAATTATGTGACTCGGGAGCCGGGCAATGAACATTCGCGAAAGGGTTGCGCGGCTCATCGCGCGCATGCATCAGGCGGCGCAGTATCCGGGACAGGGAGCGACGCTCTTCGTCGACCTCCAACGCCGTGAAACGCAACAAGCCTACCTCGGGCGCGATGTGCTCGAGCGCTTCATCGGCGGGCGCGGGGCCAACATGTACCTGCTCTACAACCTGCTCGACGAAAGCCGCGCCGCGCTCGACCCGGAAGTGCCGCTGATCTTCGGCTCCGGCGCGCTCACCGGCGACATGCCTTCGGCGACGCGCGGCAATTTCACCAGCCGCTCGCCCGACTCGGACGCGATCCTCGACTCCAACGCCGGCGATTACTTCCCGGCGTTCGTCAAGCGCGCGGGCTTTGACCACCTCGTGCTCTACGGCCGCGCGCCGGGCTGGTCGCTGCTGACGCTGCGCACCCACGCGGGCGGCGACGGCGCGGTTGGAACCATGGCCGAGTTTGTGGATGCCGCACGCTACGTCGGACTGGACAACCTCGACATGGCAGCGGCGATCGAGCGCGATTTCGAATGCCAGGAACGCAAGGATATGGCGATGGCCCGCATCACCAGCGCCGGCGAGAACCTGGTGCTGTGCAGCGGGATCATGGGTGGGATCAAGTCGATCTGGGCGCGCGGCGGCGCCGGCGCCAAGATGGGCGCGCTCGGGCTCAAGGCGGTGGTGGTGCTGGGCGAACCCGACGACGCCGAGTACCAGGCCGAACTCAAGGCGCAGAACAAGGTGATCGGCAAGAAGATCACCTCGACCTCGGTGATCAGGAATGCCCTGAAGAAGGTCGGCACGCCGTTCCTCTACAAGCCCTCGCGGGTGCTGGGCGCGCTCGGGACGATGAATAACCAGCGCACCGACTGGTATGAGAGCCTCGACGCCGACAACTTCGACCCTTATCGCCCCGGCATGGATGGCTGCTTCAAGTGCCCGGTGCACTGCCGCAACCAGAACGACATGACCCCGCAAGGCAAGGGTGGATGGGGCGCCAGCGCGCTCAAGGGCCTCACCGGCAACGCCAGCTACGACAAGGCGCAGGCGCAGCAGGAGCATCAGCACAAGCGCACCTACAACGGCATCAAGGGCGACGGCAAGTTCGATCGCTATGACAGGGGCGACGGCCCGGAGTATGTGACCCTCGGGAAGTTCGGGCCGTTGATCGGCATTCGCGAGCCCGAGCAGGTGTTGCGCCTGAACAATATCCTCAACGACCTCGGGCTGGACTCGGCCTCGAGTGGCAGCGCGATCGCCTGGGCGATGGAACTGTGGCAGCGCGGCATGATCACCGAAAATGACACCGCGGGTCTCGACCTCTCATGGGGCAACTACGAGAGCGTCGAGCGGCTGCTGTTCATGACCGCGAAGCGCGAAGGCTTCGGCGATACCATCGCCGATTCGGCCCGCGCCGTGGAGCGCGGCAAGTATCCCGCCGCGGCGCTCGACTACCGGATGGCGGTCAAGGGACTGTTCCAGTCCGACCCGCACGATTCGCGCATCCTCAAGGCCTTTGCGCTCGGGCTGGCGGTCGCCACCCGCGGCATGGACCATCTGCGCAACCGCGTGACGCTCGAAATCAATGCCCGCATCAACGATGATCCCGAGTTCAAGACTGGGCTCTATGGCGGGAGCGTCGCGGCCAAGCCCAACTCCTACGACGGCAAGGAAGTGGCGGTGCGCCGCTGCGAGAACTACTTCGCGGTCGGCGATTCGGTAGGGATGTGCCGCTTCAACACCAAGCTGTTCAATTCGCCGACGTTGCCCGATCTCTCGGACTTTGCCGCCCAGCTCAGCACCGTCACCGGGGGCGAGTTCGACAGCGCGCGGCTCGAGGAGAGCGGGCGGCAGATCACCGGCATCGAGCGCATGCTCAATCATCGCTTGGGGCTGCGCGCCAGCGACGACACCCTGCCGCGGCGCTGGTTCGAGGAGCCGATCACCGTCGGCCCGTTTGCCGGCGAGAAGGTCGATCGGGTCGAGTTCGAGGCTCTGAAGCGGCGCTTCTACGAGCTCACCGGGCTGAATTCGGAAGGCGTGCCGGCGCTTGACTGGCACGAGGACCTGTCGCGGGCGATCACCGGTTTTGCGGTGCGGGTCGAACTGCCCGGCCGGGTCGCCGGCGCGCCCGAGGGCGCGGTGATCGTCGACCAGCCGCTGGACAACCTGGCGGCCCTGCGCCCGGCCTTGCGCCGGGTGCTGCCCGAAGCCGCCGCGGTTTTCGACGACCCGACCCTGAATTTCGCGCGCAATGGCGAGATGTGTATCAGCACCGAGCGCGGCTCAGTGGTGTGCGACGGCGAGCGGGTGGCGCTGGTGACGGCGATCGCCGGGGGCTAGACGGAGCCGCTTTTCAGCCGGCCGGCCCGAGCGGCGGCGCCGGCACCGACCAGAGGGACGGCCGAAAGCGCTCTCACGGTTCGCGGCGCACGTGGAAACGCCGCGCCTTGAGTTCGAAGCGCGGCAGGGTTTCGCGTTCGACCACCGCAACGCTGGGCCGGAACGAAAGCACCACATCGAGCCGCTCGGCGAGCGCGCGTGCGATGCCGGGATCAGCGCCATGGCGCAGTTCGATCTCGATCTCCATCTCTTCCATCTCGCGGAACTTGCGCACCGTGACGCGGAACTCGTCAACTTCGGCGAAGCCGCGGATGATGTTCTCGACCCCCGCCGGGAAGACGTTGACCCCGCGCACAGTGACCATGTCGTCGGCGCGCCCGATGATGCCGCCGGCAAAGCGCAGGAAGCCGCGCCCGCAGGCGCAGGGGTGCTCGTCGACGCAGACCACGTCGCCGGTGCGGTAGCGGATGACGGGGAAGCCCCAGCGGCCGAGATTGGTGATCACCAGCTCGCCGCGCGCGCCGGGCGCCGCCGGCAGGTCGGTTTCGGTGTCGATCACCTCGGCGATGAATTCGCTCTCGATCAGGTGGGTGCCGCCAGGCTGCTCGCAGCATTCGAAGGAGTGTGCCCCGACCTCGGAGGCACCGGCGTGATCGAAGCAGGCGGCATTCCAGAGTTGCTCGATGCGCTGCTTGGTAGCCGGAACATTGGCGCCTGGTTCGCCGGCGTGGATGGTGGCGCGCATCGGAATAGAGCGCAGGTCAAAGCCGCTACCGCGTGCCACTTCGCCAAGGCGCAGCGCGTAGGTGGGGGTGCAGCACAGCGCGGTGGCACCCAGTTCACGCATCAGTTCGAGCCGCTGCGCCGAGTCGCGTCCGCCGCCGGGGATCATCAGCGCGCCGATCTTGCGCACGCCCTCGACCGCGGCCCAGAAGCCCACGAAGGGGCCGAAGGCGAAGGCCATGAACACCCGGTCCGTCGAGCCGAGCCCGGCGCCGGCGAGCACGTGGGCCCAGCAGCGTCCCCACCAGTCCCAGCTCTCGTGGGTGTCGAAGACCTTCAGCGGCACTCCGGTGGTGCCCGAGGTTTGGTGGGCGCGCACGTAGGACTCGAGCGGATAGGTGAGATTGCTGCCAAACGGCGGGCGCCGCAGTTGGTCGGCGGCCAGTTCCGACTTGGTCGTGAACGGCAGCAGCGCGAGGTCATCGAGAGAGCGCAGGTCGGCCGGATTGAATCCCGCGCAACGCCACTTGGCGGCGTAGAAACCATTACGTCCGGCCACTTCGGTGACCATCGCGCGGAGCTTGTCGAACTGCAACGCCGCCAGGCTCTCGCGCCCGAGCGTTTCCGTCGCTTGATCGAAATAGCGCTTCGTGCTCACCAGTCTCCTCTTGCGGATCGGGCCCGCTTAGTGTTAGCGGGTCGCGCCCGCTTGCTGTTCAGTCGTCAATTGTGGCGTAGATCAGGTTGCGAAAGAGGTGGCGGAAATGAATCCTCTGGTAGGGCGCCTGGGTGAGCAACATGGCGCTCAGTTCCTCGGCTGGATCGATCCAGAATGAGGTGCCGCCGATGCCGCTCCAGTGGTAGGTGCCGATGGTGCCCGGACCTGGCGCCAGCCCGGCAGCGGTGCGCACCGCAAAGCCCAGCCCGAATCCGTGCCCCGGCGACAGCAGGTCGGTGGTGATCGCCAATCCGCCGAGGTGGTCGGCGGTCATCAACTCGAGCGTCTTGCGGCTGATCAGTCGCACCCCGCCAAATTTCCCCTGTCCCGCCAGCAGCGCCAGGAAGCGGGCGTAGTCGGGCGCGGTCGACATCAGCCCGCCGCCGCCCATTTCCATGGCCGGGCGGGTACGTGCGTCGATCAACTGCACCTTGACCCCGCTCTCGGGGTCAGTGCCAAAGGGCTGGGCGATCCGCGCGTGCTTGCTCTCCGGGACGTGGAAGGCGGTGTCGTTCATCTGCAGCGGCCCGAGCACGCGCTCGGTGAGCAATTCTCCAAGTGAGCTGCCGGTGACCACTTCGAGCAGTCGTCCGAGCACGTCGGTCGAGCGGCTGTAGTGCCAGACCGTGCCCGGCTGGTACATCAGCGGCAGCTTGGCCAACTCATCGATCAACTCGGCATTGCTGCGCTCGAGCGTGGCGACGTTGCTTGCCACGTACATCTTCTGCACCGCGGACTCGCCGAGGAACTCGTAGGTCAGCCCGCTGGTGTGGCGCAGCAGGTCGTGGATCATGATCTCGCGCTGTGCCGGTACCAATTCGACTTCGCCGGCGTGCTCGAGCGCGACCCGCGGGCTGGCGAACATCGGCAGGTACTTGCTGATCGGATCCGAGATCTGCACTCGCCCTTCCTCGGCCAGCATCATGGTGACGAGCGAAACGATCGGCTTGGTCATCGAATAGACCCGGAAGATAGAATCCGGGCGCATCGGGGCGTGAGTCACCGGGTCCTGCTCGCCGATGGCCTCGAAGCAGGCCAGCCGGCCGCGCCGTGAAACCATCCAGACCGCGCCCGGCAGCATGCCGGTGTCGATCGCCGACTGCAACACCTGGCGTACCCGTGCCAGGCGTTGCGGGCTGAGCCCGACTTCGGACGGTTCGGCAGAGGGCAGGGATGCGGAGGTGTTCATGACGTTAACCTGGCAATGGAGGCAGAATTGGGCAGATGGTAGCGCATGTGCCGGAACTTGAGCGCCGGCTGGCCGCAGCCCCTCAGGAGAGCAACGCAATGAGTTCGGAACACTCGCCCCCGGGCCCGGCAGTGCCGGCCAGTTCCCGCCCGGCAATCCCGCGCAGCATCTGGGTGCTCGGCTTCGTCAGCCTGTTGATGGATGTGTCCTCCGAGCTGATCCATAGCCTGTTGCCGGTCTTCATGGTCACGGTGGTAGGCGCCAGCGCGCTGACCATCGGACTGATCGAGGGAGTGGCCGAGTCGACCGCGCTGATCGTCAAGGTGTTCTCGGGAGTGCTAAGCGACTGGTGGGGCAAGCGCAAGCCGCTCGCGGTCTTCGGCTACGGCCTGGGGGCGCTCTCCAAGCCGCTGTTCGCGATCGCCACAACTGCCGGCACGGTGCTGGCGGCGCGCTTCATCGACCGCATCGGCAAGGGGATTCGCGGCGCACCGCGTGACGCGCTGATCGCCGATCTCGCGCCGCCCGCGGTGCGCGGCGCCGCCTTCGGACTGCGGCAGTCGCTCGACACCGTCGGCGCGTTCCTCGGGCCGCTGCTGGCGATCGTGCTGATGCTGGCGTGGGCCAACGATTTTGGCGCCGTGTTCTGGGTCGCGGCGATTCCCGGCTTCCTGGCGGTGGCGCTGCTGTTCATGGGGGTGAAGGAACCGGATCCACCGGCGGGTGCGCGGCGCGGAAATCCGGTGACGCTCGCGAATTTGCGGCGGATGTCGCGGCCCTATTGGTGGGTCGTCGGGATCGGCGCGGCTTTCACCATGGCGCGCTTTTCCGAGGCTTTCCTGGTGCTGCGCGCGCTCCAGGGCGGCGTCGCAGCCGCCTACACCCCGCTGGTGCTGATCGCGATGAACGTCTTCTATTCCGCCAGCGCCTATCCGTTTGGCAAGCTGTCCGACCGGGTGCGCCGCACGCCGCTGCTGGCCTCGGGCATGGCGCTACTGATCGCCGCCAACCTGGTCCTGGCTTGGAGCGAGCACTGGACGTGGGTGGGGCTGGGCGTGGCACTGTGGGGTCTGCACATGGGCGCCACCCAGGGGCTGCTGGCCACCATGGTGGCCGACACCGCGCCCGTCGAACTGCGCGGCACAGCCTACGGGTTCTTCAACCTGCTGAGCGGCGTGGCGATGCTGCTCGCCAGTGGGATCGCCGGGTTGCTGTGGGATCAACTCGGCGCGCCGGCGACCTTCCTCGCGAGTGCGGGATTCGCGGCGTTGGCGCTGGTTGGGGTAGGGTTGCGGGGTCGACAACGAAGCTCAGGGAGTTCTTGACGTGGCTGATCCGACATGAAGACTGCCCCACCGTCACTTGACAGTGCCCTGGTCCAGCCGCTGCTTGCCTTCCTGCGCCTCGAAGCCTCGGGCGGCCTGATCCTGATGGCCTCGGCCGTGCTCGCGCTGGTCGTGGCGAATTCACCGCTCGCGATCTACTATGCGGCGCTGCTTGATGTGCCGCTCGTGGTCACCATCGGCGATTTCGGCATTGGCAAGCCCCTGCTGCTGTGGATCAACGACGGCCTGATGGCTGTGTTCTTCCTGCTCGTCGGAATGGAACTGAAGCGAGAGGTGCTGGAGGGACACCTGGCAAGCCTGCGCCAGGCGGCGCTGCCGGCGTTCGCGGCGGCCGGCGGCATGCTGGTGCCGGCCGCAATATACGTGGCCTTCAACTCTGGCGATGCCGCCGCGCTGAAGGGCTGGGCGATTCCGACCGCCACCGATATCGCCTTCGCGCTGGGGGTTCTCTTGCTGCTGGGCAAGCGGGTTCCGACCGCGCTCAAGGCATTCCTGCTGAGCGTGGCCATCTTTGACGACCTGGGCGCAATCATCGTCATAGCGGTCTTCTACACGGCCGACCTGTCGTGGCCATCGCTGCTGGCAGCGGCGATCTGCATCATTGCGCTCTGGGGACTCAATCGTGCCGGCGTGATCCGGCCGGCGGCGTACATCCTGATCGGCATACCGCTGTGGGTGGCGGTACTGAAGTCGGGCGTGCACGCCACTCTGGCCGGGGTCGTGCTCGCCATGTTCATTCCGCTGCGTGCTGGGGACGGGAACGCCGAAGCCAAGTCAGCCTCACCGTTGCGTGAACTCGAGCACACCCTGCATCCCTGGGTGGCGTTCGGGGTCTTGCCGGCTTTTGCCTTCTTCAATGCCGGTGTCGCGGTGCTCAATCTCTCGCTCGGCGAAGTGTTCCACCCGGTTCCGCTGGGCATCATGAGCGGCTTGTTCTTCGGCAAGCAATTGGGGGTGATGGTGTCGTGCTGGCTGGCGACGCGCATCGGAGTGGCGTCGCTGCCCGCGGGCGTCGATTGGTGGCAGATCTATGGCACGTCGCTGCTCTGCGGCATCGGCTTCACCATGAGCCTGTTCATCGCTTCACTGGCCTTTGGTCAGGGCGGCTCTGACTATCTGGGCCTGGAGCGCCTAGGGATCCTGGTTGGCTCTCTGTTCTGCGGACTGTGCGGCTACGCCGTCCTGCGCGTCACCCTGCCAAGAGCTCCCGGGCCGGCCTGAGAGATCCTTCCCGGGAATTGCGCTCAGTCCGAGTTCCCGCCGTGGAACATCAGCCCGGCGTGCTCGCGCAGCGCGTGGAACTGGATCTTCTTCCAGCGGTTCTGGGCGATCTGCAGCTCCGCCTGGTAGGGCACGAGGAAGGCCGGCGCGTCGACTGCGTCGTAGGCGATGTGATGCGGATGGGCATCGATGAAGCGCTGCAGCTCGAGCGGATCGTCGCAGGTGATCCAGCGCGCCATCCGGAACCTTGACGGGACCATCCGCGCCTCGGCGCCGTACTCGGTGCGCAGGCGGTGCGCGACGACCTCGAACTGGAGCTGGCCGACAGCGCCGAGCAGCATCGAACCGCCCGTGGCAGGGCGAAACACCTGGATCGCGCCTTCCTCGCCGAGCTGGATCAGTCCGGTGCGCAGCTGCTTGACGCGCAGCGGATCAGCCACCTCGACGCTCTGGAACATCTCGGGCGCGAAGAACGGCAGGCCGGTGTGGTGCAGCACCTCGCCTTCGGTCAGCGTGTCGCCCAGCTGCAGGGTGCCGTGGTTGGGGATGCCGATGATGTCGCCGGCATAGGCCTCGTCGAGCAGCTCGCGGCGCTGCGACAGGAACGAGACGACGTTGCCGGGCCTGATCTCCTTGCCCGAACGGGTCACGCGCAGCCGCATGCCGCGCTCGAATTTTCCCGAACATACGCGCACGAAGGCGATCCGGTCGCGGTGCGCGGGATCCATGTTGGCCTGGATCTTGAAGACGACGCCGCTGAACGCGGGTTCGTCGGGAGCGACGATGCGCTCGGTGGCGGCGCGCGGAGAGGGGTGCGGGGCGAGGTCGACCAAGGCCTCGAGCACTTCGCGCACGCCGAAGTTGTTGATCGCCGAGCCAAAGAACATCGGCGTCTGGCGGCCCGCGAGGAAGGCCTGGCGATCGAAGGCCGGTGACGCGCCGGTGAGCAGTTCGATCTCCTGGCGGGCCTGCGCGAACTCGGCGCCGAAGCGTTCGGCGAGCAGCGGATTGTCGATACCGGCGAGCATGTCGTCGTCGTCGCGATGGCGGTCGCTGCCGGCGCGGAACACCCGCATCCGGTCGTTGACCATGTCAAAGACGCCGCGAAAGCGCTTGCCCATGCCCACCGGCCAGACAAACGGAACCACCTCCATGCCCAGCGTGCGCTCGATCTCGTCGAGCAGGTCGAGCGGCTCCTGGACCTCGCGGTCGAGCTTGTTGACGAAAGTGATGATCGGCGTGTTACGTGCCCGGCAGACCTGCAGCAGGCGCAGCGTCTGTGGTTCGACGCCGTTGGCGGCGTCGATCACCATCAGCGCGGCATCGACCGCGGTCAGCACCCGGTAGGTGTCCTCGGAAAAGTCCTGGTGGCCCGGCGTGTCGAGCAGGTTGATCACGCAGTCGCGGTATTCCATCTGCATGACCGAGCTCGCCACCGAGATGCCGCGTTGTTTCTCGATCTC
>JAHYJF010000337.1 GCA_019428955.1 Burkholderiaceae bacterium | reverse complement strand
TGGTGCCCAAACAACATTCTACCGGTGGCAAGAGCCGTCTCGGCAGGGTCTCAAAAATGGGACAGGCGGACATCCGGAGCCAACTCATCTGAGGAGCCATGTCGGTGATAACGTAAACATCCGCCGAGGGCCGTCTGGCTGATGGGCTGCGAGATTGTTTATCGAGTGTCCTTATGGACGCACACGAAGACACCCGCCGTATTCAAGTTTTGTCGGTCTCTGATACCGGCCGCCGTCGCCGTTGGACGGATGATGAGAAGGTCCGGATTGTTGAGGAAAGCCGTGGCGATTGCGTGACATTGGCGGAGGTCGCACGGCGCCATGACATTTCGCGATCACAGCTTTACGATTGGCGATATAGGCACAAGAATGGGCTGCTTGGGGCTGGCCCGCAATTTTTGCGCGTTCTTCAGCTCGAAGACGGTTCTGGCCCTGATGATGTTCCTGCGCCGCAAGCTCTTGTCATGACTATTGATCTCGGCCCGCGGTGTCGCGTGACGATCCCCTCCGGCTTTGACATGGAGGCTGCTGCGCGTCTGCTCAATGGCTTGATGGTGCGGCCATGATCGCGTTTCCGGCGGGCACGAAGGTTTGGATTGCGGGTGGGGTGACGGATATGCGGCGCGGGATGAACACCTTGGCGTTGTCTGTCCAACAGGGCCTTGGGCGTGACCCGCATGCGGGTGAGATATTCTGCTTTCGTGGGCGTAAAGGCGACTTGGTGAAATTGCTCTGGCATGACGGGGTTGGCATGTCGCTGTATCTGAAACGGCTTGAGGCGGGCAAGTTCATCTGGCCTGTGAGCCAGGACGGAACGGCTGTGGCGATATCAGCCGCCCAGCTTGGTTATCTTCTGGAAGGGATCGACTGGCGTAATCCGCGCTGGACGCAAAGGCCCATAACGGCTGGATAATCTTCGGTGAAGCGCCTGTTTTTATTGGCCTTTCGTTGCGTTCATGGTAGACATCTGCCATGTCAGATGCCGCCTTGCAAATCGCCGAATTAAGCGCTGCACTTGCCGCGCAGACCGCCCGTGCGCAGGCTGCGGAAGCCGAATTGGCGCAGGCCCGCGCTTTGGCATCCTGCACGGACGCGATGATCCAGGAATTGAAGCTGGAGATCGCCAAGCTGCGGCGCGACAAATACGGCATCTCCTCCGAGCGCCGCGCGCGACTGATCGATCAGCTGGAATTGCAGCTTGAAGAATTGGAAGCCACCGCCACCGAGGATGCGTTGGCGGCTCAAGCAGCCGCTGCTGCAGACAAGATCAGCACCGTGCGCGCCTTCACGCGGCGCAAGCCTGTGCGCAAACCCTTTCCCGACCATCTGCCGCGCGAACGTGTGGTGGTCGAGGTGCCGACCAGCTGCACCTGCTGTGGTTCGGACCGCATCGTGAAGATGGGCGAGGATGTCACCGAGACGCTGGAAGTGACCCCGCGTCAGTGGAAGGTGATCCAGACCGTCCGCGAGAAGTTCACCTGCCGGGCCTGCGAGAAGATCAGCCAGCCGCCGGCCCCGTTCCACGCCATTCCACGCGGCTGGGCTGGGCCGCAGCTGATCGCGATGATCGCTTTTGACAAATATGGACAGCACCAACCACTGAACCGCCAAGCCGAGCGCATTGCACGAGAAGGCATTGACCTCAGCCTGTCTACGCTTGCCGATCTGATTGGTCATGCCTGTGCGGCACTGGCACCCATCCATGCGCTGATCGAGCGTCACGTGCTGGACGGGGGCCGTCTGCATGGTGATGACACGACCGTGCCGCTCCTGGCGCGTGGGGGCACAAAAACAGCGCGGCTCTGGACCTATGTGCGCGATGACCAGCCATGGGATGGGGGTGCGCCACCTGCCGCCCTCTTCAAGTTCTCGACAGATCGTCGCAAGGAGCATCCGACCCGACATCTGGCTGGATGGCATGGCGTGCTGCAATCGGACGTCTATGGCGGCTACAATGACCTTTATTTGGCAGATCGCAGTCCAGGTCCGGTGCGTTCTGCGCTGTGTTGGAGCCATGCCAGACGCAAGTTCTTTGAACTTGCCGACATCAAGGCCATCGCCCGCAAGGGCAAAAAGGTTGCAGAAGAAATCTCGCCTATCGCGTTGGACGCTGTGACGCGGATCGACGCAATCTTTGATGTCGAGCGTGAGATTAACGGCCTGTCAGCCGCAGCGCGTTTGGACGTTCGCAAGCAGCGGGTTGTGCCGCTGGTCAACGATCTGCATGACTGGATGCGGGCCGAGCGGGCCCGGATGTCAAAGCACAACCCTGTCGCCAAGGCGATTAACTACATGCTGGACGGGACAGGTCGCTGGGAAGCCTTCACTGCATTCCTTGATGACGGGCGCCTCTGCCTGACCAACAATGCCGCCGAGCGGGCCCTCAGAGGTATCGCATTGGGCAGAAAGTCGTGGCTTTTTGCAGGGTCCGAGCGCGGTGGCGACAGGGCGGCCTTCATGTATACCCTCATCGTCACGGCAAAGATGAACGACATCGATCCCCAGGCATGGATGGCCGATGTGCTCGCACGTCTGCCGGACATGCCTATGTCACGGGTGCATGAATTGCTCCCATGGCATTGGAAAGCCGCAACTGAATTGAAGAGGATTGCCGCATGACGCTGGTCGCGCGCCTCAAGGTTACACTCTCCGACGTCGAGCCTCAGGTATTGCGACGCTTCGATGTGCCGCTCAAGATCAAGCTGAATCGCCTGCACGATGTGATCCAGGCCGCGATGGGCTGGACCGACGGTCACCTCTATGAGTTCCAGGCCGGCGGTGTTGGCTGGGGCGCGCCAGATCCTGACGGCTATTACGATGGCCCGTTGCCTGCCAGCAAAACCAGCCTGCTCGACGTGCTCGAAGATGTCGGCACCAAGACCATCCATTACATCTATGACTTTGGCGACAACTGGCACCATGTGATCAAGGTCGAGAAAATCGATGACGCCATCCCGGGTGCAGACTACCCGCGCCTTGTCAGAGCCATCGGGGCTTGCCCCCCTGAAGATGTGGGTGGCTTTCCCGGCTACGCCGACTTCCTCGAAGCCATCGCCGACCCCAAGCACGATGAGCACGACCGGATGCTCGAATGGTATGGGGGAAAGTTCGACCCTGAAGAGGCAGAGATCGGCCGTATCCTCGACAACTTCGAGCGCCTCGCAAAAAAGTGGGCACCAAAGCCGCGTAAACCAAAAGCCGCACCCAAACGCCTCTGATCAATACGGCACAGCCACGGCCTTCGGCGGATGCTTACTTACGATTGGCGATATAGGCACAAGAATGGGCTGCTTGGGGCTGGCCCGCAATTTTTGCGCGTTCTTCAGCTCGAAGACGGTTCTGGCCCTGATGATGTTCCTGCGCCGCAAGCTCTTGT
>JAHYJF010000336.1 GCA_019428955.1 Burkholderiaceae bacterium | reverse complement strand
GAAGAGACATGAAGTCAGGCAGACAAATCGGATTCACCCTGATAGAGCTGATGATCACCGTGGCGATCATTGGCATCCTGGCGTCCATCGCCTATCCGTCCTACACGCAATACGTCATTCGCGGTCATCGCGCCGCCGCGCAGTCCGAAATGATGGATATTGCCAACCGCCAGCAGCAGTTCTTTCTGGCCAACCGAAGCTATGCCGGCACGCTGGACGCCATGAGCTATACGCTTCCTGCCGAAGTGGGTAAGCGATATGAACCAACCATGGTCGCAAACAATGCGGCTACCCCGCCGAATTTCACCATCACCTTCACCGCAAAAGACGCGCAACTCAGCGATGGCGCTCTCACCCTCAACAGCGAGGGCGTGAAGACGCCCGCAGAAAAATGGAAATGACCCGGCTGACGTCTCCATTGCACACCCAGCGCGGCACTTCGCTGCTCGAAGTGCTGGTTACCATCATCATTCTCGCCATTGGACTGCTGGGTCTGGCCGGCCTGCAAGCGCGATTGCAGGCCTCCGAAATGGAGGCCTACCAGCGTGCCCAGGCGCTGATCCTGCTGAACGACATGGCAAGCCGTATTACCGCTAATCGTCCCAATGCCGCAAGCTATGAAACGGGGTCCGACAGCCCGCTTGACGGCGCGGACTGCCCCACCAGTACCGCCACTCGTCAGCAAGACGATGCCAGCACATGGTGCAATGCCCTGGGAGGCGCGGCCGAAACGATGGGCGGCGGCAACGTCGGCGCCATGGTGGGGGGGCGCGGATGTGTCGAGGCGCTGCCCGATGGCAGCAGCTACCTGGTCACAGTCGCCTGGCAGGGGCTGTCCCCCGTCTCGGCGCCGGCTCCCGCCTGCGGGAAAAATCTTTACAACGGCGCCGCCGGGTCGACCTGTGCGGGCGACCTCTGCCGCCGGGTTCTTACCACGATCGTCCGCATTGGTAAGCTGAAGTGAGCGGGACAACTATGAAACCCTTCCAGTCAGAACGTGCAAAACGTGCACAGGGCCTCTCGCTGATCGAGCTGATGATTTCCATCGCCCTCGGCATGGTGATCGTGGGGGCGCTGCTTGCGCTCTTTCTCAATGTCACGCGCACCAACAACGAGATGGCGAAAATGAACCGGCAGATCGAGAACGGCCGTTTTGCCATCCAGTTGCTGCAGGGCGATCTGGTGCATGCCGGATTCTGGGGCGATTTCATCCCCCAGTTCGAGGATCGCGGCGTGGCGGTGCCCGACGATGTTCCCACGGCCATTCCCGCTCCCTGCAAAGAGCCTGCCACATGGAATGCCGTCGACCGTAACAACCTGATCGGCATTCCCGTTCAGGCGGACGCCGAAGGCTGTGCGGTAGTCGCCAGCCAAGCACCCGGGACCGACGTGCTCGTCGTTCGCCATGCCGAGCCGACTGTCGGCAGCGCGGCCTGCGGTGCGGGGGATGTGTGTTTCCAGGCTTCGCAATGCGGCCTGGAGATCACCGACACACCGCCGCAAAAATATGTCCTCGGCACGACCGGGCATACGCTGCACAAGAAGGACTGCGAAGGAACCGGCTCGCCTGCTGTCATGCCGATCAAGCCGGGTAGTGATACTGCATTGATGCGCAAATTCATCTCGAACATCTATTACGTCCGCGATGATTTCACGCTCATGCGGTCCGAGTTCTCCAATGGCGCACATCTGGCCGCGCAGCCCCTGATCGACGGCATCGAGGGCTTTCGGGTCGAATACGGCATCGACAATGTCGGCAAGGACGGCGAGGCGGTCAGCTACACGGGGGCGGTGAATCGCGGCGACGGCGTGCCAGACACCTACGTCAGCTGCGCACCTTGCACCTTCGACCAGTTGACCAATGTCGTTACGGTCAGGATTCACGTTCTGGCGCGCAGCCCCGAAGCCACGCCTGGCTACAGCGACACCAAGACCTATGCCATGGGCAGCGCAGCCCCAATCTGTAGCACTGCGGGCTCTTGCTCTAATAAGGTTCTCAACCCGAGCTTCAAGCGCCACGTCTTCACCACAACCGTCCGCCTCGTCAACCCGGCCGGCCGGAGGGAAACGCCATGAGGATTTCTGCAAGCAAGCACGCCCAGCGCGGGGCAACCCTGATCGTCGGCCTGATCATGCTGGTTCTGCTCACCTTGGTGGTGACCTCGGCATTCATGCTGAGTACCGGCAACCTCAGGGCGGTCGGCAACATGCAGTTCCGCGACGAGGCCATTGCCGCCGCCAACCTCGCGATCGAAGAGGTCGTCAGCACTGATTTTACGGCAGCGCCTAAAAGCGCCAAAATCGATGTCGACATCGACCAGGACAAAAAGGTCGACTACATCGTCAACGTGCAGGTGCCCAAGTGCGTTCAGGCCTCGCCCGCACCGCCGGACCCCTCTACCCTCAGCGGCGTGGCGTCCAACGTAACGACCTCGTCGGATTTTAATACCGTCTGGGATATCGAGGCGCGCGTGAGCGACACGAGGACCGGCGCTGCCGTCACCATCTGGCAGGGGGTGCGCAAGCGTATGACCGAGCCGCAGTACGAAGCCTCGGTCTGCGTCTGAACGGCGTTACAACAAAGGAGCAGGGACATGAAGTGGATCACGACCAAACAGGCACTGGCAATCGGGCTGCTCATGGCGGCCGGCGTTTCGCAGGCCGAGGATATCGACCTGTTCCATAAGATCGACCTTACGGGCGCCAAGACCAATGTCCTGTTTGTTCTGGACAACGCCGCCAACTTTTCGGCCAACGCAGCCGGTTGCCAATACGTGGATGGCACGCCCCCCACGCTCGACAAAACGGCCGGCGGCATTGAGCAGTGCGCCCTGTATAACGTGATCGATGCATTGCCGGTCGACGACGATGGCAACCTCACGGTCAATATTGGCTTCATGGCCTACAACGCCAACAACATCCGCGACATTGACGATGCGAACTGCGGCGGCAGCGGCGCCGTGGGCGGGTGCCTGCTGGCCCCGCTATCGGACAACAAGAAGGCCTTGCAGGACTGGATCAGGACTTGGAGGACCAGCGGCGTGGCAGGTCCCGGCTACATGAAGGCCGTGAACCAAGCCACGGGTGCGGCGATGCAGGAAGCCTGGGCCTACTACACGGGGCATACCGGTCTGTCGGGCCGCAAATATCCCGGCGTCGTTGCGAATTGCCAGAAAAATTATGTCATTTTCGTCGGCAACGCCTATGGTGCCAGCGGCACTCCCGGCGACAGCGATGACGTGGGAATGGCACTGGCTTCGGCGCCTGGGGTGACGGCGGCCCAGAAAGCCCTCCTCAGCGGCAAGTATGAAAACATCTGCGGCGAGGCCAACTTCACGTCCGACGCTGGTCTACATGAAAACCGCGGCCTGTATGCG
>JAHYJF010000335.1 GCA_019428955.1 Burkholderiaceae bacterium | reverse complement strand
CTCCCCCGTCCCTCAACTTTCCACGAGGCTATGGCCAGCCCCAGTTTCTTCTTCAGCACAGCCGATATTACCCCTCTCACCGTGTGCACCTGCCATCCGGTGACCGCGAGCATCTCGGCAATGGTGGCGCCCTCGGGACGCTGCAGCATGGCGATGATCTGCGCCTGCTTTGTGCCAGCGCGGGCGGCGACGGGTTTCGCGGTATCGGCGTCGTCGGGCGTCAGCGCCGGTTCCAGTTTCGGCTTCGCCCTCCGCGCGATTGCGACGGTGCTGGCCACCACCGGCTCGATCCCGATGGCCGCGAGCCCCGCCTCGGTGACCAACAGCGTAGTGCCGTGACCATCGCCCGTTTCGCGCCAAAGTGGTTCGCCCCGCCGGAGGTTGGCCTCGCCCTCCGCGAGCCAGCCGCGCTCGATCATCTTGCCGACGGCCATTTTCGCCGCCGCCCCGGCCAGCCCCTTCGGCAGCGGCAGGGCGAAGTTGCCCGCGCGCTGGGCACCGGCACTGAGGATGAGGGTCTGGGTTTCGGTGAGTCTGGTCATGGTGGCCTCCGGGGTCAGAGCGCGCGGTGTGCGCGCCTTCTACCGAGGCAAGCCCCGTCGGCGGACGGGGCGGCTCTCGCGCTTTGTGGCCGCATCAGGCGGCGTATTCGCCTTCCTTGAAGGCACTGTCGGTGATTTCGCGCAGCTTGGCGCGGTAATGGTTCAGGGTCCCGACATGCCCCCAATGGATCTCATCCGGGTTCGTCGCAAAGTGGTCTGCGCTGAGCGCGGCAAGGCGTGCCAGCATCGCGTCGATCTCGGCCTTGGCGGCGATGAAGGCGTCGAGGGCTTTGGTGTTGTCGGTGGCGCGGCGGCTGGTCATGGCGGGTCATCCTCAGGAGAGTTGCATCGTTTTCGTGGGACCAGAATCGCTCTGGTGCGAAGTCTAATCAACTGAATCCGAAGCACTATCATTGCGTTCTGCGAGACCGGTGGCAGCATGGAGGGGATGAGCGAGCGCGAGTATTCGGCGCATTCCGGCCTCTCGCGCGGGGCAATCCAGAAGGCGCGCAAGCACGGCCGTCTGGCGGTTTATGCTGATGGCTCGATCAACGCGGCGGGCTCGGACGCGCGCCGTGCCGAGATGACCGACCCCGACCAGCAGCGCCGCTCGCTTGGTGGCGATGTCGCGGCCTCGGGCCCAGGCGAGAGCACGTCCTATCTCAAGGCGCGTACGGCGCTCACGGTCTATCAGGCGCAGGAACGTCAGCTCTCGATCCTGAAGAAGAAGGGCACGCTGGTCGACCGTGCCCGGGCCGAAACGCTGGTGTTCCGACTGGCTCGGCAGGAGCGCGATGCCTGGGTGACCTGGCCCGGGCGGGTGGCCGCAACGATGGCGGCGCAGATCATGGCGGAGGTGGAGGGGAGAACCGGGGCGGTGGTGACGATCGAGACCATCCTGCAAAGGGTGCTGGAAGCCCATGTCCGCGAACAGCTCGACGCCCTCGCCGATCTCAGGGTCTCGCTCGGATGACAATGCCGATCTGACAGCCGACCTCGACCTCGGCTTCGACGGCGCCGAGGACCTCCTGCGCGCCTGGCGCCGCGGCCTGCGCCCTGACCCGAAGCTCACGGTGTCGGAATGGGCCGATGCGCATCGCTGGCTCTCGTCGCGCGCTTCGGCCGAACCGGGTCGCTACCGCACCGCGCGCACGCCCTATCTGCGCGCCATCATGGATGCGCTTTCGCCCAGCCACCCGGCGCAACGGATCAGCTTCATGAAAGCCGCGCAGGTCGGCGCCACCGAAGCCGGGAACAACTGGATCGGCTTTGTCATCCACCACGCGCCGGGCCCGATGCTGGCGGTACTGCCGACGGTGGAGATGGCGAAGCGCTCGTCACGCGGCCGGATCGATCCCTTGATCGCCGACAGCCCGGCATTGCGCGAGCGGGTCAATCCGGCGCGCTCGCGCGATGCGGGCAATTCGATGCTGTCGAAGGAGTTTCCCGGCGGCATCCTGGTGCTGACCGGAGCGAACAGCGCCACCGGCCTGCGCTCGATGCCCGCGCGCTATGTGTTTCTCGACGAGGTCGATGCCTATCCGGCCTCGGCCGACGAGGAAGGCGATCCGGTCACCCTCGCCGAAGCGCGCACGCTCACCTTCGCGCATCGGCGCAAGGTGTTCATGGTCTCGACCCCGACGATCCGCGGGCTGAGCCGGATCGAGCGGGAATACGAGGCCTCCGACCAGCGGCGCTATTTCGTGCCCTGCCCACAGTGCGGGGCGATGCAATGGCTGCGCTTCGAGCGCCTGCGCTGGGCGAAGGGGCAACCGGAAACGGCAGCTTACACTTGTGAAGTCTGCGAGAAACCCATCGCCGAGCACCACAAGACGGCGATGCTGGCGAAGGGCGAATGGCGCGCGACGGCGAAGTCGGCTGATCCGAACGCGATCGGGTTTCACCTCTCGGCGCTCTACTCGCCGCTGGGCTGGAAGAGCTGGGCCGAGATCGCCCGCGACTGGCTGGCAGCACAAGGCTCCGACGAGATGCTGCGCGCCGCACGCAACACACTTCTGGGCGAGACATGGGTCGAGAGCGGCGATGCCCCGGAATGGCAGCGGCTCGCGGATCGGCGCGAGGTGTTTGCGGCGCAAATCCCGACAGGCGGGCTGTTCCTCACCGCAGGGGCGGACGTGCAGAAGGACCGGATCGAGGTCGATGTCTGGGCCTGGGGTCGGGGCCTCGAGAGTTGGCTTGTCGATCATATCGTCATCCCGGGCGGTCCCGACGATCCGGCCTGCTGGGACAAGCTGACGGCCGTTCTGGGGCGAACCTGGCAACACGCAAATGGCGCGGTGATGACCGTGGCGCGGCTTGGCATCGACACCGGCTATGAGGCGGCAGCGGTCTATGCCTGGTCACGCAAGGCCGGGTTCGAGCAGGTGGCGCCCCTCAAGGGCCTTGAGGGCTTCAACCGTTCGGCACCGGTGTCGGGGCCGACCTTTGTCGATGCGACGATCGGCGGCAAACGCCTGCGCCGGGGCGCCCGGCTCTGGGCAGTGGCAACGGCCACCTTCAAGGCCGAGACCTACCGCTTCCTGCGGATCGAACGACCGAGCGATGAAGACCGCGCGCTGGGCGTCCTTGATGCCGCCGGAACCATCCACCTGCCCGGCTGGGCCGACAGCGAATGGTTGAAGCAGCTCGTGGCCGAGCAACTGGTGACGATCCGCAACAAGCGCGGCTACGCGCATCAGGAATGGCAGAAGATGCGCGAGAGGAACGAGGCGCTGGACACGAGGGTCTATGCGCGGGCCGCGGCGTGGATCCTCGGCGCCGACCGCTGGGACGAGGCCAGCTGGCGGCGGCTCGAGGCGCAGGCCGGGGTGGAAACGCG
>JAHYJF010000334.1 GCA_019428955.1 Burkholderiaceae bacterium | reverse complement strand
CAACGTCGAACTGAAAGCCCTCAAACTATACATGTGGTCTTATCGAAACGAAGGGGTATTTCACGAGGCGGTAACCAATAAGGTGGTCGATGACCTGGTGGCCGCCCTCGCGCCGCGGTTTATTCGGGTCACCGCCAAATGGTACGTGCGGGGCGGCATCTTCACCACCGTGGTCGCCGAACATCGCCAGCCCGGGTGGCAACCGGCGGCCGCCGTCGAAGTACCTCCCCAGACTCCGCAGAGTAGCACCAGGGGCTGACAAAAGACTTAATCTATAGATTAATAAACTCTTGTTATTTAGTAGGTTATGGAGACATCTTGAACCCACGTCTGAAGTTGCTACAGCCCTATCCGTTTGAACTATTGCGCGCACTTCTGGCCGGAGTAGTCCCTGCACCGCAACATCGTGCGATCAACCTCTCGCTGGGCGAACCGCGTCATCCGACGCCGGCGGTGCTGCGCGAGGCTCTCGCGGCCAACCTGGACGGGTTGTCGAATTACCCTCCAACGGCGGGCAGTGACGCGCTGCGGGGCACCATTGCCGGCTGGCTGCAACGCCGTTACCGGCTACCGGTCATTGACCCGCAGCGCGAGGTACTGCCCGTCAATGGCTCACGCGAGGCGCTCTTCTCCTTCGCCCAGTCCGTGATCGATCCGACCGGCGACGCCCTGGTGGTCAGTCCCAACCCCTTCTATCAAATCTACGAGGGCGCGGCCTTGCTGGCCGGAGCGACACCCCATTTTGTCGAACAATCGGCCGCCAACGGTTTCCTGTGCGATTGGTCAGGGGTGCCGGCCGCGGTCTGGGCACGGACCCAGTTGCTGTACCTGTGCTCGCCGGGCAATCCCACCGGCGCGGTGATGCCGCTGGGGCAGTGGGCCGAACTTCTGGAACTGCGCGAGCGCCATGGTTTTGCCATTGCCGCCGACGAGTGCTACTCGGAGATCTATTTCGACGAGGACTGTCCGCCGCTTGGCGCCCTCGAGGCGGCACACCAGCTTGGCGCCGGCAACCGCGGCATCGTGATGTTCTCGAGTCTTTCCAAGCGCTCCAACGCTCCCGGAATGCGCTCCGGCTTCGTGGCTGGCGATCCGGAACTGATCGCACCGTTCCTGCACTACCGCACCTACCATGGCAGCGCCATGGGGCCGGCAATCCAGCATGCCTCGAGCGCCGCCTGGAACGACGAGCAGCACGTGCGTGACAACCGGGCCCTATATCGCGCCAAATTCGACGCTGTGACTCCGCTGGTGGCGAGCGTGCTCGGCACGGCGCGGCCGCAGGCCGGCTTCTACCTCTGGGCGCGCGTCCCTGGCGACGACGATGTCACTTACTGCCGCGAGTTGTACCGTCAATATAATGTCCTGACACTCCCGGGAAGCCTGCTCGGACGGCAAATCGATGGGCGCAATCCGGGCCGCGGCTATATCCGGATAGCGCTGGTCGACACCTTCGAAAACTGTGTCGAGGCCGCGCAGCGCATCGTTGCATTCCATTCCACCAACCAGACAAAGACATGAGCAAGCTCCAAGAGATTATCGAACAGGCCTGGGACGAGCGCGCGGGCATCGACGCCCAGAGCGCAACCGGTGAGTTGCGCGACGCGGTGGCCCACGTCATCGCCGAACTGGATGCCGGCCGAATCAGAGTGGCGCAGAAGGCCGACGGCCAGTGGATCGTCAACCAGTGGATCAAGAAGGGCGTGTTGTTATCGTTCCGGCTCGATGACAACCAGCCGATGGGCTCTGGCGCCCTGCAGTTCTACGACAAGGTGCCGACCAAGTTCGCGAGTTACGACGCCGGGGACTTCGCCAAGGGCGGCTTTCGGGTGGTGCCACCGGCGGTCGCCCGGCGCGGCTCATTCATCGGTCGCAACGTGGTGTTGATGCCCTGCTATGTGAACATCGGTGCTTATGTTGACGAAGGCACCATGGTAGACACCTGGGCAACCGTGGGGTCCTGTGCCCAGATCGGGCGCAATGTTCACCTCTCAGGTGGGGTTGGCATCGGTGGAGTCCTCGAGCCGCTTCAGGCCAACCCGACGATCATCGAGGACAACTGTTTCATCGGCGCCCGTTCCGAAGTTGTGGAAGGGGTTATCGTCGAGGAGAACTCGGTGATTTCGATGGGTGTCTTTCTCGGACAGAGCACGCGGATCTATGACCGGGCCACTGGCAAAGTGAGCTACGGCCGCATTCCGGCGGGTTCCGTGGTGGTTTCCGGCACCTTGCCGTCATCAGACGGCGCGGTGAATCTTTACTGCGCGGTGATCGTCAAGCGGGTCGACGCGCAGACCCGGTCGAAGACCGGGATCAACGAGTTGCTGCGAGGCGACTGAGGAACCAAGCCATGATGGACCGCATGCTGCAGTTGATGGCCGAGCGCAAGGCGTCGGACCTGTTCCTGTCGCCCAATTCCCCGGTGATGGTCAAGATCAACGGCGTCGTTGCGCCGGTCAGCGAGCAGCGGCTCAGTGCCAAGCGGGTGAATGAACTGATCAAGGAGATCGTCTCGGAGGAGGATTGGGCAACTTTCGTCAGCGAAAAGGAACTGACCACCAGCTACGGCATCGCCGGAGTGGGGGCGTTCCGGGTCAACCTCTTTCGCCAGCGCGGCTCGACGAGTGTCGTCATTCGCTTCATCCCGGGGGAGATCCCGAGCTCGGCATCGCTCAACCTGCCGCCCTTTCTCAATGATCTGATCGTGCAAAAGCGCGGGCTGATACTGGTGGTCGGCGCGACTGGATCGGGCAAATCGACAACCCTCGCTTCACTGCTGGATTACCGCAACGCGGAGCGCGCCGGCCACATTCTCACCATCGAGGATCCGATCGAATTCAATTTCCGCAATAGGCGTTCGATCGTCAATCAGCGCCAGATCGGCACCGACACCGAGTCGCTCAATACTGCCCTGCGCAGTGCGATGAGACAGGCGCCGGACTGCATCCTGATCGGCGAGATTCGTGATCCCCGGACCATGTCGCAGGCGATCGCCTACGCCCAGTCGGGCCACCTGGTCGCGGCGACCATGCACGCCAACAACGCCTATCACGCACTGACCAGGGTGGTCAGCTTCTTCCCGCCGGAAAACCGTCGCATCGTGCTTTCCGACCTTGCAGCCACGCTCAGGGCCGTCATCTCGCAACGACTGGTGCGCACAGTCGAGGACACGCGGATACCGGCGATCGAGGTCCTGCTCAATACCACCCACATCGCGGAATTGATCGAGCACAGCCGGATCGCCGAGATCAAGGAAGCGATGGAGAAGAGCATCGCGGCAGGCTCGGTAACCTTCGAACAGGCGCTGGTTCGCCTGGTGAGCGAGCGGCGCATAACGCGCGACGAGGCGCTGCTGAACTCCGACTCGCCGACCAACCTGCT